>CALFCE010000083.1 GCA_937951215.1 uncultured Granulosicoccaceae bacterium | reverse complement strand
GGTTGTGATGGCGGCGTTGTCGGAAACTGACGACGCTCAGCCCCACGCCAGGCGTGAGCTGGAGCAGAAACTGGAACAGGGGATCAGGCTGGCACTGCAAGGTGAGATAGACAGTGGCCGATTTTCGAAATGGGCCATGCCGGAGAAAATCGTTTTTGTTGAGTCGCTGGAAAAAACCAGTGTCGGAAAGTTGGACAAGAAAAAGCTGCGTTTGCAATATACGTCTTAGTATCACATCCCGGAATCACGTTCTGGAATACAAGCTCCAGGACAAGTGCAGAATCTGCGTTGACTGTAAACTGGGAGTTGAAAATAAATCCGGGGATGAATACAAACCCAGGGCCGTAGCCCCAGGCTTGAATTCCACCGGTATCGATACCGGTGCGGTTGCCTGATCGGTCCGGGCGTCATGCCATTGGTGACCAAGCCAGCGCAGGAAAGGGATGAGCTGTAGGTGGACTATAGCGATTTAAGTGCCAAATTGGACCCGTAACCGCGGTCTTGTCTCAATTATTTACGTTTGCTCACCGTGGTTGTCATTCAATTGTTAAATCGCATCACAGTTCTTTAAGGATATCCTCAGCTACATCCTCGCGGATGGTTCCCAGCTCAATAAGTTTATTGGCGACTCGGTCTACCTGTGCGCCTTGTGCACCGGCGGCAATAGCAATATTTTTTGCATGCAGGCTCATGTGCCCTCTTTGTATTCCTTCAGTGGCCAGGGCTTTAAGAGCTGAGAAATTTTGCACAAGCCCAACAGCCGCAATAATACTGGCTAATCGCCGGGCATTGTTTACGTTCATCATTTTCAGGCTCAGCTGCGCTGTTGGGTGTATTTTGGTTGCACCCCCAACAATGCCAACAGCCATTGGCATCTCGATTGTGCCGCAAAGGGCACCGTCGTTATTCCGCTCCCAGAAGGTCAATGGGGCGTAATGTCCATTGCGAGCAGCAAAGGCGTGTGCCCCTGCTTCGACTGCACGCGTATCGTTACCTGTCGCCAGCACAACTGCCGAGACACCGTTCATAATTCCCTTGTTGTGAGTGGTCGCACGGTAAGGGTCCAGTTGAGCAAACTCGGCGGCGGCCAACATGGCATCTCGCACGCTTTCACCATTCATCCCGCTGCCACCTGTCTTGCTGCCGTCCAGATCTTCAACAGACCAGATCGCTGTGGCCTGCACAACTCGTTCGTCTGCCAGATTCGACAATATTTTCAATCCAACCTTGCCGCCACTCCATGACTCGATTTGCGGGGCCAGTTTTTCAGCCATGGTGTTGACGGAGTTAGCCCCCATGGCATCGAGTGTGTCTACGATCAGATGAAGGATTAACTGCGGTTCTCTCCCATCCAGTACGCGAGTCTTTAATCCGCGATAACCGCCACCGAGTTGTACCAGTCTTGGGTCGCAAGCATTGCAGATATCAAGGATCTCATCTTCATGTTTTCTTATTTCGACGGCTGCGGCATGTGGGTTGCTGATACCTTTGATTTGTATCTGTCCAATCATTCCCTGTCCATGGTGTGTGGTAAACACCCCTCCGCTGGAATGACATTGCCTTGCGCCGTTGCAGACAGCAGCGACGACCGAGGATTCCTCGGTCACCATGGGGACTAAAACCGCATCGCCGTCGACCAGCATATTGGTCGCGATACCGAGTGGCAGCGGGTAAGTACCAATAGCATTTTCTATCAACTGATCGGCAATTGATGCCATGGCGTCATTGGTATCTCCCAGTGCCGTGTCATCAGCCGAATCAAGATTGCAGGCCTTGATCACTTGTTGACGACGCTCGGCTACAGACAGTTTGTGGAAACCGGGCAATCTGGACATAGTTAACTCTCGGGCTTATTAGCGACTGTTGAAATTTCCGGCCGGGCTGCCGCTAGTGATGGTCGTTGTTGTAAGTATCTATCCGAAGTCGTAGATAATCCACTTCGATGTCGATGGTTGTTTTGATCATAAACCGGAACACGTCCAGTGTATGCTCCACCGGCAAATCATAGTTTTGAGCCAGCTTGCCCGCGATGTCATACACTTGTTGCTCTCGATCACTCCGAACGATGAATTTGAGCATTTCGTCACGATCTCCCCCTGTTGCGACAAACTCCTCAGGGCGCTCAAGAAATTTTGATTCTGCAACCGCTTTACCAAGATTAACCCGCTCCATAATGGCGAGCAGAGCCACAACATCGGTAGTAACAGCTTCACCATAGTTGTCCGAGTTCTCGCCTGCCGAACAGGCTTTACTGACCCAGTTGCAATAGAATGTTTTTATTCGGTCACCAGCACTGGCAGGCTTGGCGCGCAATGCACTCACCGGAACCTGCCGCTGAATGACCGGCTTTACTGCCGACACATCGGTGAATGCATCTTGTGCCGCAAAGGTATAGCGCCCAAGTTCTGCATGGTTATGCTCACAGGCCATCAGCTCGTAGTCGAGCAGAGACATCTCTGGTTTGTTCAGTAAAAGGCCGGGTTTATAGATCTTGCTGTTGGCCTGAAAACGAGTTCTCTTTTTTAGTGCGATAACTATTTCGTTGGCCAGTATGTCAAGCCCTGGCCTGATAGTGCTCTGTAAATCCAGTTCTGTGGGTATGGTTGACATCGATGTTTGCGCCCTGATGAGAAAAGTACAGATAAATAGAACGTTGTGAAAGCTGTCGCTAGATCGGACCCAGCTGTAATTTCGAACCATCGGTAAATCGATTGAGCCTGAAGCGCTGCAGGTCGTGCCCTGGTGCATCTCCCCGGATCAGGTCTGCCATGACCCGGCCGGCTGCCGGGCCGATGCCAAATCCATGTCCACTAAAACCTGTTGCGATAAACAATCCGTCCGTTTGCTGGGATCTGTCCAGCACCGGTACAAAATCCGGCGTGGTTTCGATCATGCCAGCCCAGGCATGAGTGACTCTCGCGTTTTCACATTGATCAAACTGGTTATTCAGTCTTTGCAGCATCCGCTCAACAACGGCAGGTTCCACCTGAGGATCCAGCACCCTGTTTTTTTCATAGACCGATATTTTGTCGCGTACTGCAGCATCTGCGTTTTTACCCGGCTTCGGTAATGTCCAATTACCGGGATAGTTCGGCTGTTGTCTGAATTTGAATTCGGTGGCACTGAATTTCTTGATTGCTCCTTGCCTGAAGGGCCACAGATATCTGAAAGAGTCAGCGTTAATGGTGTGCTGATGATAGCTGGATAAAGCCATTGTATAGCCGCCGTCCATGCGTTGAGCGAGTGCCAGCTTGTCGTCCGCAAGGTTTCCCGAGAATAACTCCTGCTCTGGTTGCAGGCGCGCAACACACGATTTAACGGCCAGCTGCGGCAGATACAAACCGAGTGATCTCGCCATTTGTGAAGTCCAGGCGCCTGCTGCCAGCAACACGCGATTGGTTTTAACCTCGCCATGTTCCGTAACCACACTTGAGACTTTGTTGTTAGTGGTTTCAATGGTTCGAACAGCGCAGTTTTCTTTTATCAGGGCACCCTTGCGGCTGGCCGCTCGCGCCAGTGCCGGTACGGCATACCATGGTTCTGCTCTACCGTCAGAAGGTGTCCACAGCCCACTCAGATAGGGTTTGCGTGCAAGAGGTAATTTTTCTTTGACCTGTTGTTTATCAAGCAGTACCGAATCCAGATTATGTTCCCGGGCAAGCTTCATAAACTCATCGTGTTCTGCCTCTTCCTGTTCATTGCCTGCCAGATACAACACGCCTTGCTGGTTAAAGGCCAGCTCGTTTTCACCGGTTTTTTGTGCCAGAGATTTCCAGATCTCGATAGACTCGATCATCAGCGGCAGTTCATCCGCGTCTCTACCTGTCTGTCGAATCCACCCCCAATTTCGGCTTGATTGCTCGCAAGCCACTCGTCCCTTTTCGCAAACCAGGACACGGGTTCCTTTTAGCGCCAATTCAAAGGCTGTGCTGATGCCGGCGATACCACCTCCAATAATCACTACATCGACGCTGTCTGGCAGAGTGGCGTCATGGGTAATCGGTGTTTGACTATTGATCGGGCTTTGATATTGGATTTGATCGCTGGACACGTGAGAGTTTTGTTTGCAAAAGTGTGGTTAGTAGGCCTGCCCGGTATTTATTCTGATCGCTTGTTATCGAATATGTGTTCCAACGTTAGTGCCTTGAACCCGGTCGCCTCTACTGGGCCGTCCGGTAAAAGGTCCGCACGGCTGCTGATTACCAATGGCCCCTCATCCGGATTGTCAGTCAACCTGCCGTGTGCCCCTTTTACCAACTGTGTATCCCGTTGTGAGATAACGTCGAGCAAATTGCGAGCACCCAGCTTTCTTTTTATCAAGCGACTGCCGATAGCCAGTTTGGGGTATTTTATTTCGGGATCGACAAATAGTTCTACCGGGTCATATCCGGGTTTGCGGTGTATATCAACGGTTCGTGCGTAGTCCGGTGCTCGCTCTTCATCAAGCCAGTAGTAATAGCTGAACCATCGGTCAGCCTTGGAGATGGCAACCAGTTCTCCCGAGCGAGGATGTGCCAGCCCTGCCTGCTGTTTTCCACTTTCATCCAACACACTCTCAACCCCGTCGAGGTTTTCAAGCAGTGACTTTACGGCCTGTTGATCAGTGGATGGTTGCAAGTACACATGTGCCAGCTGGTGATCAGCCAAAGCGAAGGCGGCAGAGGCACCCGCATCCAATTGCTCACGACCGTTTTCGTTCCGAACACTGATATAGCCGGCTTTACGCAATTCCCGATTAATGTGGACTGCGTCAGTGACTGCAGTAATGCCATACTCCGAGACGACAATCACTTCGCGATCGGTTTTTTCGCAATATTCAATTAGATCACCACAGAGTTTATCGATGTCTTGCAGGTCTTTTGCCAGCACAGGGTCGTTGGAATCGGGCCCAAGGCGTTGCAGGTTGTAATCGAGATGGGGCAGATAGGTCAGGGTCAGAGTGGGGTCCCGGGTTTCCATGACATGCAACGTGGACTTGGCGATCCAGTCGCTGGAGGTAATGTCAGCGGCAGGCCCCCAGAATTTGAACAAGGGAAACTGACCTAATTTGGCATCAAGTTCATCGTGCAACTCGGGTGGAAAGGTGTAGTGGTCGGGAATCTTGCGACCATCGGCTGGATACATGGGGCGCGGCGTTGCGCTCCATTCAGCAGTCGAATACATGTTGTACCACCAGAACATTTTCGCGGTGGTGAAGTCTGGGTTTAATTTTCGTCCTGCTTCCCAGATTTTTTCACCTGCCACCAGGCGATTGGATTGCCTCCATAGCCACACCTCTGCCAGATCGCGGAAGTACCAGCCATTTGCAACAGCACCATGCCCGTCTGGCGGCAGGCCAGTTGCAAGAGTCGATTGTACGGTGCAGGTAACAGCAGGCTGGACCGTATTCAAGGGCCTGATGCCTCCACGCTGAACCAACCGTTGCAGATTGGGGGTATGGGGACCAACCAAAGCGGGTGTCAAACCAACAACAAGAATTACGAGTGTCTTTTGCATACCCCATAATGACCGCAGTTGCGCGGCTTGACAACTCCCGGTGCTTGTTGCCGTTGGAGGGTGCTGCTAACCTGTTATTTCACCCACCGACCGGTCGAATGATGGCGCGTTATCTCGCCCTGTTTTTGGTGCTTGCCGTTGTGCTGGCACTCCCGTTTTTTTTCTTTGGCGACTACCTGATGACCTTGTTTGACGGTGATGGCGCGATTGAAGCTTTGCGTGGCTATGGCAAGCTGGGCTGGCTTGCTGCGATTGCTTTATTGATTTCCGATCTTGTTTTACCGATTCCGACCGGTGCTGTGCTGGGTGCTTTGGGCATCTTGTACGGCCCGCTGCTCGGGGGAGTGGTTGGGTCTTTGGGGTCTTTTCTGGCCGGTATGTTGGGCTATTTGCTATGCCGGCGTTACGGTCGCCCGATGGCTGTTCGATTGGCTGGCAACTCTACCATGCAGCGGGGAGAGGTTCTATTCAGGGAGCGTGGTGGCTGGATGGTCGTGCTGAGTCGCTGGCTGCCGGTATTGCCAGAGGTTGTTGCGTGTTTGGCGGGGCTTGCCCGGATGAGGGCAAGTCATTTTTGCAGTGCGCTTGCCTGCGGCGTGATACCTGTTGCCTTTACCTTTGCAATGCTGGGCCACAAAGGTTCAGAGACTCCAGCGAAGACATTGATACTATGCGCTGTATTACCGGTGCTGCTGTGGCTGGTTGTGAGCCCGCTAATGAAACGGTTGGAGAAAAAGGGCAGACCGGCAGACTAAACCTTTTTGTCTTCAGGGTGAAAATTTGTCACTGAGCACATACGCGGTCAGCGCTTTGCGCTCATCCAGAGTAAATACGCTTTTCCAGCCCGGCATTTTCTTGAATCCGTTGGTAATACGATCAAAAACAAAGTCAGCGGTGTAGCTTGCAGGTGTCAGCTTTGGTGCCTTGCCTGGATAAGCTGAGTTGCCATGACAATGGCGACACTGTTTTCCCCATAAGCCATCGCCGGTGGTGATTGCTTCAGCCGTCGTCAGGTAACTCTCGGTAAATTCAGGCACTTCCTCTTCTTCTGACGATGGAGGAGGTGGCAGAGTGGCCGCTGCAATGGCAGCAGCATCAGGGGTTTTACCGCTGTCGGCTTCATAGGCCGGGGAATACTGGATCAGGAATGCCAGCAAGTCCTTTATTTCCTTTTCCCGTTTGAAACCCTGAAAGCCCATGGTAGTGCCGGGTACATTACGCGCAGGGCCAGCGAGGAATATGTACAGGGTTTTCTCGTTCCACACGGGTTTGTCGCTTGTGCCTTTGGCTTTCATTGCCTCTGAATAGTTTGCTCCTTCAACACTTCCGGCAACACGACCGAATACGTGATTGAGATTGGGCCCGACAAGGTTCTGCGCACCGTCGCCAATGTTGTGGCAAGCCACGCATTGAGTGAAAAGCTCAGCACCTTTGACAGGATTGCCGCTGCTGGCGGCAAATGCCGTTGATGCAAGTAACAGCGACAGTGAGGCTGCAATCCGAATGAGAGTATTAGGCATATTCAAAAGCTCGGGTATAGGGCGAACCACAAAATTTAAGTCAAAAAAAAGCTGCCCGCAAGCAGGCAGCTTCTCAAAGCACAAAACTAATTGTTACACGTATGATTTACCGTGCACGTTTTGGCAATTACTCAGCTGCGACTACCTTGTAAATAGTATCAAGGGAGCCAACGGGACCGGTGGTAATTGAGGTCAGAGCATAGACTTCACCATCAGCATCCTGTGCAAATGCAAGAATGTAAGGACGGTCACCCGGCATGTTGGTTACTTCGGTTTCTTCCAAAGACCAATTGCCACCTTCACCCGGTACACCAACAAAGATCTGACCTTTCATTGATGCGAACGACTGACTCCAGTCACCAAAGATGTAGTTACCTTTCCAGGCATCGTTAGAACCCTGGTAAACATAGCCACCGGTGACTGAGATACCCTTACAGCCGTCTGGCTTGGCGGTACAGTTGTTGTACTCCATCACGGGCTCGATCATGCCTTCCATATCGCAGGCAGCTGGATGATCGTCTGGCGCGGTGTAATCGAAGCAGTGAGTCGCTTCCATCTTGCGCCAGCCGTAGTTACCGCCTTTTTCAATGACGTTGATTTCTTCGTAGCTGTTCTGCTGAACGTCGCCACACATCAATTTGCCGTCACCCATGTCGAATGAGCAGCGCCACGGGTTGCGTAGACCATAGGCATAGATTTCAGGAGCGGCGCTGTCGTCACCGACAAACGGATTGTCAGCAGGGATGCCGTAGTTCTTGCCATCAGCGGGTGAGTCAACATCGATACGGAGGATTTTGCCCAGAAGTGTAGACAGATCCTGCCCGTTGCCCTCGGTAACGTTGTGACCGATACCCCAGTCGTTTGCGTAGCCGCCGTCACCTGTTGAAATGTAAAGCATACCGTCGGGTCCGAAATCAATCCAGTGGCCGTTGTGGTTGAACTGAGGCCAGTCGATAGCGGTAATGATCTTCATTGAAGCCGGGTTGGCAATGTTGGGATCATTCTCGGAAACAGTGAACTCCGCCACGGTGTTGGTATGTGACCACCAGAATTCCTTACCGAGGTCGGCATCGAAATCCAGATGTCCACTGAAGGCGACATAGAATTTTCCGTTTGATGCAAAATCGGGATGGAAAGTCAGACCCAGCAGGCCACGCTCATCAAAATCCGCCCACTGCGTGACAATGAGGTTTCGAATATCGAGGAATGGAGTTGCTTCGAGTGAACCATCTGCATTGACGACACGAATTCGACCGAATTGCTCGACGACGAATTTTCGATCATCGCCAGCAGGCTGGACCATGGCGAGAGGCGCGTTGACGCCAGTGACATACGGCTCAAGTTTGACCTTGACCGCAGCGTTTGCTGCTCCCGCTGCAAACACGAGCCCTGTGCTCAGTGCTGCGGCTGTGAGTACCTTTTTAAATTGCATTGCGTTTTTTCCTCCGGGTGAAAAAGTTGACAACGTTTAGAGAGTCGACAACATCAATTGAAACCAATTCCAGGAAATGATCCAAAAGGTTATTGGCTTCAAAGAGATACAGATTGACGCTATCGTGTCTGCTCGACTTTCACTGACTGTTGATGCTTGAAGTGCTTCTCGGTTTACCAATCATAAGCTGCAATAAAATACATTTTTCATGCAAATCAATAGTCAGGTTTGGTCTTGCGTGTGATCTTTCAGATCAATTGTGTAACGTTCTTCTGGCCGGGTAACGAAAAACGCTGTTGGTAATGTTCCGGCCACCATAGAAAGCTACCACATTGTTGCAAGCTTGCAGCATATATCGCCGCCAGTGTTTTTAGGGTCGGTCCAAAATGACGATGACGGAGAGAAGGGATGGTTCATTTTGACCAAGCCCCCGATCGCAAGTCGAGTATTGGGTCAGTTCTGAGGTTCTGCGGTGATTTCTGGCTGGTTTTCGATCAGCGAGGCAATCATGGGTTTGTGGCTGTGCATGTAAATCTTGAACCATTCTGTAAATAGTTCGGGGCGTTGCGAAATACGGTCCTCGATCTCGGGGATAGTCAACCATTCGACATCCGATACTTCACCAGGGTTGAAGTCGGTGACATCGATCCGGGCATCGAATTGCCCATAGAAACAATGAACTTGCTCGTTCTCGTATAGCTCACCGACCTGTGCGGCATAGTCGATCTGACCGAATTCGCGCAACGGAATTTTCCAGCCCAATTCTTCCTGCAACCGCCTGACGGCGCACTCTGCATGAGTCTCTTTCCATCTGGGGTGAGAACAAACTGTATTAGCCCACAAGCCGGCAGAATGATATTTGGTGCTGGCGCGTTGTTGTAGCAGTAGCTTGTCGCCGTCAAACACGAATATGGAGATCGCCATATGCGGGATGTTGTTGATATGGGCTTCCAGTTTATCGATCGGATAGGAACGAGATCTGTCAGTCTGATCAAAGGCGCAGATTTTCTCGTGCAATCCTGTGTCTTGCAGAGCGCTGGCCGGGGGATTCGGTGGGTTAGGAGGTTTGGACATGTTCACTCAATGATCAAATCGTCGCGTCGATGCTGTTTGCTACCACTGTCTTCAACCAATGGATCACGTCCGCCGCGTAAAATTGAATTACCTTCATAGACTGTGCGCTGATCGATAGGAGGTGGGTTTAGCCAATGCTCCTCCTTCATTTGACCGCTTTGCCCATAGGCATCCAGCGCGTTCTGATAACACACCAGCCGCACTTGTTCTTCCGGTACGCCACGTTCAAGGGCAAGGCGTGCTGTTTTGGCTACCCCCAAAGGTTCCGAAATACCCCAGTCACAAGCGGAGTCGACCATAATCCGGTTTGCACCATACTCCTGCAGGATTTCAACCATGCGCACGTTGCCCATTTTGGTTGAAGGGTAAATTGAAAACGCTGCCCAATAACCGCGATCCAGTACTTCGCGCACCGTCTCTTCGTTATTGTGATCAACCACTATCTTGCCAGGGTCCATGCCGTGTTCTTCACAAACATCCATGGAACGAGTGGTGCCGCGTTTTTTATCACGGTGTGGAGTGTGGATCATGACTGGCAGATCAAGTTCCTTGGCAAGTTCCAGCTGCGCACGAAAATACTTGTCTTCAAGCGGAGTTTGCTCGTCGTAACCAATTTCACCAATGGCAACAACACCTTCTTTCAGCGCAAATCGCGGCAGTATTTCCATCACGGCTTCAGCCAATTCTTCATTATTGGCTTCTTTGGAATTGAGCCCGATCGTGCAGTAGTGACGAATACCGAACTGGGCTGCACGAAAACGTTCAAAGCCGACAATCGATGACAAATAATCGATGTAGGTGGCAACATGCGTTCGTGGCTGGCCGATCCAGAAAGCGGGTTCAATCAGTGCAACCACCCCGGACGCTGCCATGGCTTCATAGTCATCTGTGGTGCGGGATATCATGTGGGTATGCGGGTCAATCAGCATCATGACGGCAACGATCCTTTAATGGTTGGTATCCCAGGTCAGAGTGCCATCGGCGATCTGTTCGACCTGAGTAGGGAATTTGGCGAGTATCTCTGCAATGCGCTGATCGGCGACACCTTTTGGCGTCTGACTGAGTGCCAGTAAGCCAGCTTGTCTCTCAGTGTTTATGTCAGATTGGGTAACACGTTCCAGATCATCGATCATATCGGCAGTGGCGAATCGCCCGACGCAACGCCAAAGTTCAGGTGTGATTTCCCGCCCGGCAGCCCATCGCTCATGAGCGTAATCTCGCAGTATCAGCGCTAACTCTGCGTTTGCTCGATCATCAAGGCCCTGTATCGGGGCAAGACGACTGCCGATAAAAAGCGCCTTCAGCACCATGTGGTTCCACCGGTTCTGGTCGAAAAATTCTGCAGGGTAAGGATTATTGTGTGCAATGGATTCAAACACTGCGCGGATGTTGGTGCGTAATCCTTCGCCAATTTGCGCATCCAGTTTTGCGCTGGCCGGGTACAAGGGCAGGCCGGAATAGAGCGTGATAGATTCCGCCAGATCGGCAGTGCGGCAAAGATCTGCCAGCACGTCGGCAAATCCGGCCTGATCCTGATCAGCAAGCTGGGCGAGCACCAGCATCCTCGCGGCGCAGTCTACGGTCCAACTGGATGGGTCCCAGTTTTTTCTGGCCGAGTTGGCTCCAGCGAGTTCCGAGTCGCTCAGTTCAAGGTCATCACGCCCGAGCTTTCTGGGGATCAGGCCCAGCGTAATGTGTAAATCCCGGTTCGCGTTTTCGTTTCCGTTGAGTTCCCTGCGCTCCTGTAGCCAGTGCCACTGTTCATTGCTCAGGCGGCGCTGCAGCCAATTTTCAATTTCAATAATCGCTTGGGTATTGTTGCTTGTCATTGTATTTTCCGAACGACTGGTAACCAGCGGCAAGCACTAGTTTTGATACCGACTCTGCAACCATTGCAGGCTTTGTAGAATTAATGCGTCATCCATTTCGTGTACTTCGATACCCTGGCCGAGAGACTCAAGCAATGTGATTGTCAATTGTCCACCCAGATGTTCACGAAATTCATTGATACCGGCAATAATTTCAAGTTTGCCAGTGCTGCCAACGCTCATCAGACCCGGGTGCCAGAGTTTGAAGCCCAAATGCTCCAACAGAAAGCAGACACGATCTTCCTCTCCTTCCGCCAGTAGCCCGGCTAAAACCGAATACCGGGTATCCAGTGCAAGCCCGATCGCAACTGCTTCACCGTGGCGTACGTGATAACGGGTCAGGGTTTCCAGTTTGTGGGCGGACCAGTGACCGTAGTCCAGCGGACGAGCGCTGCCGGTTTCAAACGGATCGCCGCCGTTGGCAATCTGGTGCATGTGCAGTTCAGCGCAGCGTTTAATCATGTAAATCATCGCGTCACGCTCAAACAAGGCCAGCTTGTCGGCATTTTTTTCTAGCCAGAGGTAGAACTCGCTATCGCGAATCAGGGCAACTTTGACCGCTTCGGCCATGCCGGCGATTTTATCCCGATCAGGCAGGCTCTGAATAAACGCATAATCGTTGAGAACGGCGAAGGGTGGAGCAAAAGTGCCGATATAGTTTTTTTGCCCAAAAAGATTAACGCCGTTCTTTACTCCCACGCCGGAATCGTTTTGCGACAGCACCGTGGTTGGAATGCGAATGTGGCGAATGCCTCTGTGTGACGTCGCAGCCACCAGGCCCACCGCATCCAGCAAAGCGCCACCGCCAATACCGATGACATAAGAGTGTCTATCGATATGGTTTTCGACAATGACCTTTTGCATTTGCTCCACAAAATGCAGTTCGGATTTCAGTTTTTCGCCAGCAGGCATGGGCACCGGTTCGCAGGCCAGTTCCATTGAGTCTTGATGGGTTTTGGCATATTGACTGATACGCTGAACCAGGTCTGGCATCGCTGCCAGTAATCCTTCGTCGATAAATACCACCATGCGGTGTCGTTTATCCTGCTCCAGCTGGCACAGCGTGGCGCGCAGAATGTCATTGTCTGGATCGAAGATATCGGAGGTAAATACAACCGGGAATTCGTAGTTGATGCTGAATCTCTGCCAGGCGGTGCTGGTATCAATCTTTGATGTCTCCTTGCAGTTCTGCATTGTTGTTGGCCACCAGTGATGGTTGTGTGGTTGGTTGGCTATTTCGTGACGATACCACCAGTAGCCAGAGCCAACTGAATTCTCTATCGCGCGCTGCGGATGCGATGACTTGTCTGTGATAGCATCCAGTGAAACAAGGGGTGGTGTCAACACCCGACGGGACAGTTTGACCCAATTTATGGGTGTTGCTTGTATAAAGGGGGGAGTGATGCGATTCGTTAACATCGTACTTTGTCTGTTAATGCTGCTGTTTATTTTTGTTCAATTCAACGATCCTGACGGGTTGGTCTGGATGCTGATTTATCTTGTACCCGCTACCTGGGCTGCCATCGCTGCATGGCGTGCCGGATTATTAGCCAATGGCATGGCGCGGGTCGGATTATGGGTCAGTATCGCTGCCAGTGCGGCCGGTATGCTGTATTTTTGGCCGAAAACTTCCGGTTGGTGGCGATCCGAGGTTTGGTGGGAAGTCGAGACCGCCAGAGAGGGGATGGGGATGATGATCGTGACCATCGTGCTGCTGGTTGTGTTGTTCAGCACCCGATCCAAGTCGCATCCTGGAGGTTCACAGCAGGGAGAATCAGAACAGGCTGACCCGGTTTAAAGCGGATGGTTGCGGAAACATAGCCCGGCCGACTTGCAACAACTCATTTTGAACTAACCGAGCTCCAGCCCATGCCAACAGTTGATCAAAAAATAGATTACGTCGAGTTTCCCGCTGAAGACTTCGCGAAGGTAGAGAAGTTCTACAGTGATGCGTTTGGTTGGGAATTTACCAGCTTTGGTCCTGAGTATCACGCCTTCACCGATAGCAAAATAGACGGTGGGTTTTACAAGTCAGCTCTCAAGTCGAGTACAGATACGGGTGCTGCGCTAGTCATACTTTACGCAAAGGATCTGGAAGCCACGCAGGAAAAGGTGGAAGCCTGCGGCGGTAAAATCAAGGTGCCCATATTTGCTTTTCCCGGTGGCCGGCGCTTCCAGTTTCTGGACCCGCATGGCAACGAGATCGGTGTGTGGTCGGATAACTGAGCTGCTGCTTTGCTGTTGCCTCAATCGGTCTGCTGGATTTGTATCACATGATTGTCAATAAACCGGTTTAGTTCAGAAACCGATTTAACGATATACAAGGATTTGTTGTGCGAGATAGTGTGCAGCTTATGTTCAAACTTCTTGTTCCAGAATGTTGGACAGATTCTGAGAACCTTGTAGCTCTGTAGTGTTCCGTTAAAAACCGAGCAGCCTTCCGGCCAACCCTCTGGCCAATCGCCCGGCCGCCCAAAGGCTTTACCCCGCAAAGCTTTCAAAAACCGCTTTGTCACCAGCCAGTAGCTGGCCCGGTAAGGCAAGTCGATGTAGATTAAAGTATCGGCAGCGTTTAAACGCTTGTAAAACGCATCAATCGGACCGAACCCCTCCATGATCCAGCTTTCGCCGGCGAGTATGGCATCGTGCTGAGCCTCGTAGATATCTCGATCAACCCGTTCTCCATTTGGTTTAAATTCAATGGAGTCCAAAGCATGCAGTCTGATTTTTGTGGCGGAAGCCAGCGCTTTACTCAAGGTAGATTTGCCACTGCCGGGTTTGCCAAATACGGCGACCTTTCTCATATTGCCTCCTGGTGCAGGATTAAGGCCCTGGAGGCAGAAACAACAAACCCGCCTCTTGGGCGGGTTTGTTTGACTGTTAGTACTTCACGATTAGTACATCACAAATCAATGCCCACCATTCCGGGGAATGATGGTAATTCGAAAAATGGAATGTGCGGATCGCGTGTTCACGGTTTTACTTTGATCGACGGTGTGGCTTATGTCAACCGCGAATTTCCTGAAAGGTCAAGATCTGACTTCTCGCCCGAGTTGCAACATGGCCATGATACCCAGAACCGGGCCAATGGCCAGAATGACAAATACGCCTGGCCAACCCAGCAAGCTTGCTGCAAGCGGGGCGAGCTGCACTGTGATGATCGTCAACGCAAAACCAATTGCGGTTTGCAATGTCATGATACTCCCGGCTGTTTCTGCGCTAGCGAAGTCTGCTATGAGTGCTGAGAACTGTGCTGAATCAGGAATGATGCTGATACCCCACAGAACGGCTATCACAAAGAAAACCCAGGCAGGCCCGGCAAATGCCCACGCTGCCAGAAGCGCACAGCTTCCACTGCATGTCATGGCTATGATGGTAATACGTGCCTTGCCAATGCTGTCGGCAAATGCTCCGGCAATAGGGCACACCAGGGCACCTGCAGCAATGGCGCAAAATGCAGTCAGCTTACCTAACTCGGTGGCATCGCCAGCTGGCATTTGGTAGGAATAGGAAACCGTAGCAGCGGTTCCGATCCATGCCCACATCGCGTACAGCTCCCACATATGCCCAAAGTAGCCTGCATAAGCCATGCGGATGCGCTTGTCGGTCCACGCAACTTGCACAGCTTTGCTGTTAAAGCGCTTTGCTGTCGCATGATGAGGGCCGAGGTGGGTGGCCAATATCAGCACTGCTGCGAGCAAGGCGCAAAGGGAGGAAACAACCAGGGTCAGCTGCCAGTTGGTGCCGCCTAACCAGGCCAGCAAATGAGGTGCTGCTGAACCCAAAGTCAGGCCACCGACCAACAAACCCACCAGCCAGCCGCGATCTTTGGTTCCCCAGCCGACCGCGATCTTCATACCGACCGGGTAGACTCCGGCGAGGCTGAAGCCGGTTATCAAGCGAAGCAGGATGAGTATTTCAGCTGAGGGTGTCAGTAATAGTAGTGCATTGGCCGCTGCTGCCAGCAGGGCAAATCCGCTAAATACTTTCCTGGGATCAAAGCGGTCAGCAATGCCGAAAATCGCGAACACCAGTGCGCCAATCACGAAACCCAGCTGTACACTCGAGCTCAGGGCCGCCCCGATCATCGGGCTGAGCGATTGTTCTGCCGACAAGTCTCCGAGAATGGCTGATGACACAAACCACATTGTCATGGCCAGAACTTCGGCAATGATTAGCAATAATATGGATCGTGTTTTCATCTTGTGCTGTTTGAGGTGCTTGTCTGTGACAAGTTCCGCTGACTGGCCGCTTCGTCGCGATTTTGCGCTTAACCGACCGTGTGCGGTTGATCGAACCGTTGTTTGAAAGTGAAGGCCTGTTCAGTAGCACCATTGCTTCGCAAGTGTTCGAGCTTCTGTCTTGCTTCCTGTTCAGTGGGGTGGTGTCCGGCGGGCACCCACCACAAAACCTGGTAGGCATCGCTCATGTGAGAAAACCACTTTTTACGTTGGCTCATAATTTCCGTATGGGCTGTTTGATAAGTGAATGCAAAGAGGTGATCAACCGAGCTCCAGACTGACAGGTTGACTATATAGTCAGGTCCAAATCCGTGTTCGGCTTCCGTTGCGTTGCCGTTCTCACTTTGAAACCGCCAGATAAAGCCATCGCTGGATTCAGCCAGAGAATTGATCCTGTCGAGTTCACTGACGAAATCCGCCATTTTTGGGGAGTCAATCGCATCTATCAAATGTGCGATATTCAGTTGTGCCAGATGGTAGGCTGCAGTCTTGTTCGCTGATGATTCAGTCATGCAAGGTTCCGTTCACAGGTTCGGTAATTTCACAGGTTCGGTAGCAGGTAGAGTTGGTGTCTCTGTCAGTGTCCTCAACCTGCAGGTTGAAACCTGCGGGCAATAGTTCGGTGGCGTTGCAGTTTTTCATCCAGCTCAGGGGATACCAGTGTGCCATTTTCAACGACTGTTTTTCCATTAATGACGGTGTGCCAGGCGGAAGTCGGGCCGCAACGCAGCCAGCCTTCAATCGGGTCATCCAGAACACCGGCAAAAGTCGGGCCCTGAAGATTCCAGACGGCAACATCACCGACTGCCCCGACGGAAAGCTCACCCAGCTCACCGCTTCGTCCCAAACAGCCAGCACCGCCAATTGTAGAAATTTCAAGGCTGAGTCGTGCATTCATGGCATCAGCGCCGGAGACCAATTTGCCCTGCAACATCGCCAGCCTTGCTTCCTGCCACAGCGATGCTGCATCTGCTGACGAAGAGCCATCACAGCCGAGCCCAACCGGACAACCAGCCGTTTTCAATTTAAGTGCTGGTGCGATGCCGGAGCTCAGAATCATATTGGAGCTTGGACAGTGGGCTACCCCGACACCAGCCTTGCCGAGGCGAGCGATTTCTTCATCGTTGGGCATAACCACATGAGCGCCCCAGGTTCGGTCAGTCATCCAACCAACGCTCTCATATAAATCGATGGGCCGCATGCCGAAGGTGGCCAAGGCATATTCATCATCTTCCACATTCTCTGCCAAATGTGTGTGCAGTCTGACATCGAGAGATTCTGCCAGCTCGGCGGTGGCCTTCATTAATTCGGGAGTAACTGAAAATGGTGAGCATGGTGCCAATGCAATTCTTGTCATCGCACCATGATTGCGATCATGCCAGCGTTCCACATGGCTTTTGGATTGGGCGAGAATATCATCTTCAGGCAACACCGCGTCATCAGGAGGCAGTCCGCCATCTTTTTGCGATAAAGACATCGAACCATAGGTAGGATGAAAACGCATGCCAAGCTCGCTTGCAGCCTTTATCTCGGCTGCCAGTAAATCACCTGCGCGTTTGGGATGCAGGTAATGATGATCTGAAGAGGTTGTGCAACCGGATAGCGCTAACTCGGCCAATCCTACCCATGCGGCGGTATAGACGGCTTCCTCATCGATATTGGCTGTCCACAGCGGGTACAGTGACTGCAGCCAGCCAAACAAGGGTTGGCTGGTCATCGGGGTGTAGGCGCGAGTGAGGTTTTGCCATAGATGATGATGGCTGTTGATCAAACCCGGTGTCACCAGGCAGCCACTGGCAGAGAGAACTTTTTTCGCCATTGGCGGAGGCTGGCCAGTGTCACCAAGATCGGTGATGATGCCGTTGTCGATGGCTATCCATCCGTTGCGCAGTTCACGCCGCTGCGGGTCTACGGTCGCCAGTAGTTCTGCGTTCTGGATCAGCAGCTCGACGGCCGCGCTGTTTTGTCTGTCGTTCATGAAATCGGGTTCAAAGTAAGGTGCCATGGTATTTCAGGTTTTTGGCACGCTGACACAGTACTATAGACTTGGGTTGGGGCACTATCGAATTCGCGGCAATCACGATAGTCTGTGCAACAGATTGACAGGAGCAATGACAGAGAGATGACCGACACTGATAACGATCATGTGCAGCGCTGGGGCATCAATAATGATTTTGCACCACTGCGCGATGTGTTGCTTGGAACACCAGAATATTTTTGCTGGGTGGAGGCAGGGCCGTTAATTGAGCGAACATTGAACAATGCGCATATGACCGGCGTCAAATTCGATTTGCAGCTGGCCATGGCACAACATCGTGAAATGGTCAGCATCTACGAACAAAATGGTGTTCGTTGCCATTACCTTGATTCAGACCCTGTGCTGCACCGAAATTTTTTCGCCCGTGATAGCTCTGCGATGACGCCTTGGGGTGCATTGATCTGTCATATGCAGCTCAAGGTTCGGCGTGCAGACTATGTGACCGCCATCCGTTTCTACCAACAGAATGACATTCCAATTTGGCAGTATGCGACAGCCGGCCATTTCGAGGGTGGGGATTTTGTGATTGTTGAGCCGGGTAGGGTCTTGATTGGTTACTGCGGTGAGCGATCCGAGAAAGCTGGTTCAGAGCAAGTGGCAGAATTCGTAAGGGCAGAAGGTTGGGAGGCGGTTACCGCTCCGATCAGCCGGGAATTTGTGCATATGGATGGGCTGGTGGTTCCACTGGCCGATAAACTGTTGGTGGCTTGCGTTGACGCGCTGGAACCCTGGGTGGTGCAGCAATTGAGGGATTGGGGTTTTGTTTTTGTTGATGTGCCCTACCGCGAGGCTAAAAACCTGGGTGTCAATCTGGTTGCACTCGGGAACGAGAAGGTGTTGTCGATGAGTGGCGCAACCGAGTTAAATGCCAAAATGCGTGCGTTGGGCTTTGAGGTTTATGATCCTGACATGTCGATGTTTACCCTCGGTGGCGGGGGCGTTCATTGTCTGGCTCAAGCGCTTTGCCGTGATGAGGTGGCTTGAGATGCCATCTTCAGACGCGAAACTGTGAGGAACTGATTAACTTATGAAAGCTTGGCAAATTATTGGCAATGACGGGTATGGCGCCTTGTCACTTGCGCAAATTGATTCCCCGACGCCTGCTGCAGGTCAGGTAAAGGTAGCGGTCAGAGCGAGCTCCATCAACTACCGGGATTACGCAACGATTCAGGATCCGGTTGCCCGCGGTTTGGCTCTGCCGATGATTCCGAATTCGGACTGTGCCGGTGATATTGTCGAGGTAGGTGCCGGGGTGGACAAGTCACTAATTGGCAAGCGTGTAGCCAGTACCTTTTTTCAGCAATGGACTGATGGTGATTGCTCGCCTGAAGCCATGAACAGTGCACTAGGTGGGGCGCTTGGCGGTGTACTGGCCGAGGAGGTTCTCCTCGATGCAAACGGCTTTGTCGAGATCCCTTCCGGGCTGTCCTACGTTGAGGCAGCAACCTTGCCTTGTGCAGCATTAACAGCCTGGAATGCAATGGTTGAAACTGGTCGGGCCGGTGCCGGTGATACGGTGTTGCTGCTGGGTACCGGAGGTGTGTCTGTCTTTGCACTGCAGTTTGCCCGGTTACTGGGTGCTCGCGCGATCGTGACCTCGTCAAGTGACAGCAAGCTTGAAAGGATGCGATCCATGGGAGCATGGGAGACCATCAATTACAAAGAGACGCCAGAATGGGACACGGCCGTTCTGGACTTGACTGACGGTGCTGGCGTCGATGTGACGGTTGAAGTGGGAGGTGGCGGGACCTTGCAACGATCAGTCAATGCCACCCGGGTTGCAGGCACCGTGGGTTTGATTGGTGTATTGACCGGCGGACAGATAGACCCCACGCCAATCATGCGAAAATCTCTGCGCCTGCAAGGTATTTATGTAGGGTCGCGCCGAATGTTCAGCGATATGAACCGGGCGATATCCATGCATCAGCTGAAGCCGGTGATCGATCATGAGGTGCCATTCGAGAGTGCCCCTGAAGCCTATCGGGCGATGGAGCAGGCAGGGCATCTTGGCAAGATTGTTATAACGGTATAATCCGCCACTACCAAAGTCTGCTCAAGCTGCCATTGATTAATGCAAGCAAGCGCCATCGTTAAAAACAGGAATTCTTCAGCTATGAATCAAACACCGGGAACTGCTGCTGTTATTGGAGCTGGTTTGATAGGTAAAGCCTGGGCGATCGTATTTGCACGGGCCGGATGGAAAGTGCGTTTGTATGATACCAGTGAGGCGGCTCTTGAAGCTGCCGTGCCAGCTATACGGACCCAGCTGCAAATGATGCAGGAGCAAGGCATGGTTGACGATCCTGAATCTGCACTCGCTTGTATTTCATTGCACTCTACACTTGAGGATGTTGCTGCGGGTGTGGATTATGTTCAGGAGTGCGGTCCTGAAATAGAAGAAGTCAAGGCAGAGCTGTTTGCGGAACTGGATCGTCTGGTGCCGGCCGAATCAGTGATAGCCAGTTCAACGTCGGCAATAGTCGCTTCCAAATTCAGTGGCAATCTGGCGGGCCGTCATCGCATGCTGGTTGCACACCCGGTCAATCCTCCGCATTTGGTACCGCTGGTAGAAATTGGGCCCGCCGAGTGGACCTCAGAGGCTACCGTTAAAAAAGCAACAGACATCATGCATGCAGTCAGGCAGTCACCCATTCTGGTCAAGAAAGAAATTGATGGCTTTATTCTAAATCGACTGCAGGCAGCGCTGTTGAATGAGGCTGTGAGGTTGGTTCAGGGCGGTTACGTGTCACCTGCAGATCTCGATAAAACATTATGCGATGGTCTGGGTCTGAGGTGGTCGTTTATGGGGCCGTTTGAAACCATCGATTTGAATGCTCCTGCGGGAGTGCGTGACTATGCCGAGCGTTACAGCCCGTTTTTCAAAAGAATCGTTGAGTCTCAATCCTCCATACCCGATTGGCACGGCGAATCTCTTGATGAAGTCGATGACTATTGCCGTGAGCTGCTGGATGTCGATCAAATCGCAGAGAGAAGTGACTGGCGTGATAGCAGGCTGGCAGCGCTGCGGGCGCACAAGGACAAGTCCCCGGGCAGGCCGGAAAAATAAATTCCTTTCCGTTTGTTTGCCGTTGATTGTTTGACTCTATGAATCAAAAAATACAATCGCGAAAAAAAGCCATTGCGTTAATCGCCGTCTATCTGGTTTGGCTTTTTGTGCATGCTTTGCTTGAAGGGCCTGCGATCTGCCTCTCTGTGGCAGGTTTTGATGGCCGGCATTTTTCGGCCTTTTGGGCCTTTATCTGGCCGCCCATGTTGATTGTATTAATAGTTGCCATTGTAAAAAGGCAAGAATTACTTTTGGTACTGGTCGCGGCAAAAAATGGCCAGCTTTCCTTCGGTTCACGACAGAATCTTCTCGTTATTTTAATACTGGCTTTTATCGTGGCAATTCTGATCTATTCCGGTTTCCGTGCTGCAAACCGGTTTGATGCTGTTCAATCGCAATTGCAGTCGGAAGAGTGGCCGGTTTTGCAAGAGAAATACTGTCGCTAAACTGCTCAGTCGGCAATCCCTCAGTCGGCAATCCCGTGGTTTGCCAAGTGTTCCTTTTCCTTCTGAATCCCCTCTGGATTAAGAACACGGAAAACAAGTCAGAATATTCCTACAAGAAATAATTCCAGCCTGAAGCGCAGGGTTCCATTTCGTGCACTGAATCTCGTTTTGTTCTGCTATGTCGGACGCTGTTGGTTCGCCAGTAAAGTCATTATGTCAAAGTCGTTGGCAACTATTGGGAGCCATTTAATTTATATCGGCTGTCGTGTTCCGGCAGATGTTGAAGATATTCGTTAGTTGCAAGGCTGCGGATTGGAGCAGGTGCGTATTGGGAGCAGGGGAGATTTCGTTCACAGGGCGGGTTCGGCAGACTCCGCATGCGGTTGAGTATGCATTGTCAGTGGTGACAGGCGTGTTGTGTTTTCTGTTGTTATTGTCGCAACGCAGCTTGGCAGCTGATGTGTGTTCGGTTGATGCTGGAGGTCCGGACTGTGCGGGTTTTAGTGATCCCGGCAGTATCGTCACCGACTATCAGCCCAATTCTACGATAGGTAACCCCATCGATGTGATGAGTGGAAACAAATATCAGGGTGAGCTTGATGTTCTGGCATTCGACTCTCGTCTGATGTTTAAACGTCACTACAATAGTTTGAATGTGCGGCATAACCGTGGATTGGGGCAAGGCTGGCGGCACAGTTATGATGTTGAACTTTCCTACCAGGGACAGGAACTGTTAATCACCCAAAGTGATGGCCGGGCAATCCGTTTCAGGGAGTTTCAAGGTCGTGACGGGTTTGTCAGTTATAAAACTGCTGCCAAAGTTGATGGGCTAGTGGAACGCGGTGGAGGTAAAACAAGTTGGGTATTGCCTGATGGTCGAATGTTGTCGTTCAAGGGGCCACTGCTAACGCGTATAGATTTTGATTCGGGTCAGTATCTGAAGCTGGTTTACAGAAATCATCGTCTTTGGCGTATTTTTGATGAGTCAGGTCGATTTATTGAGCTGCATTACCACTCTGGAGATCATGGCCTTGTCGGGTTTAATGCAGTGCCGTTGCGAGAAATTGCCGGACATCTGTCGAGCTTGACACTACCTGAGGGCGCGAAGATTCGATTTCTATACGATGATAATTACAACCTTGCACAGGTGACTTATCCAGACGGATCAGAATCACGTTATTTTTACCAAAACCCCGTGTTCGATCATTTGTTGACAGAGCGAAGGGTCGATGGCCTGACAGTGGGCAAGTGGTCTTACAATGATTTTGGTGAAGCTATCTCATATAACAATATGGCAGGGACAATACTCGACCTTGATTTCAATATAGAGGGTAACCTTGGTGAGACGACGGTATCTGATAATCATGGCAATCAGGCCTTTTTTAAATGGCACAGGGATAACCGGTCTGGTCAAAAACTGCTTCTATCCTCAGTAGGTCAACAGTGCGTCGGGTGTCCTGTCGTTGGCGGCAGCTATTCCTATGACAGCGCTTATAACGCAGTACTGGAAAATGTGGATAAAGGTAATCGCCCGGTTGCTCGCAAGGCAACAAATGGAATTGACCAGTTGGGGAGTAATCGGGGTTTTCAGACCCTTGATACAGACGGCCTGGGTAATCCAACCTTGGTTGTATCCCGCCTCTCTGATGAACGGGAAGAAACGACTTTCAGCGTGTCTTATGATACTCGCGGGTCGATTGTCGAAATTGTGAATCTCAAGTCGGGTGGTGTTGTTAAATATCGAGATCTTCTAAAAGAGGGCGAAGTCGGTTTTTCCTATGCTGTAAATCCAAATGGACCTGATAAACCAGCGGCAGATGATAGTGATATTGCCTTACTTATTCTCGATGCAACTGAGCTACGATTCCGGATTCACTTGCAAGGTCCGCGCTTGGGCCCTGGCAATGAGCCGAGCACGCTGCCAGATAACCTGAATATTTGTACCAATACCTTTGACTGTGCGGATCTTAACGATGCGGTGAGGTTTGCAGATTTGTCCTTGTGTGCTTACGGCCCCAGTGCGTGCCAGAATACCTGGGAATACGATCTGATGTCCCCGGCAGACTTGGGGATTGATGCGTCATTGTTGGAAGGATTCGGCTTCCACGCTGAGGTTTTCAGACATCAGACAACAGGAGACCTTGTGATCGCTTTTCGTGGTACTGACAGCGTTGTGGATGTTATTACCGATCTACAGTTGCAGTGGGGCGATTCTTCGACGCAGATTGCAATGGCTCTTGATTTGTCTGAAGCTTTGGTCGCAGCTAACCCAGGCATTAACATCACAACAACGGGACACTCGTTAGGGGGAACGTTAGCAACAGCTGCAGCGATCTATTTGAATACCTCGGGCATGGTTTTCAATTCAGCTACTCTGCATCCCCTAACAGCCGATGAGCATGGAATAGATTACTTTGCTGCGAATTCTTTGGTCGAAAACTACGTGGTAGAGGGAGATGCTGTTACCCAGTTTCAAGCTCATGAAGGTCCCAGTGAATTTTCAGTAGTATATCCTAGTGCGTCATCTGGTAATGTTGAGAATTGGTGGCCCTTGCCATCACCTGCGGCTTTGTTTGAACTAGAGCCTCCTGATCCATCTCAGGGTGGGTGGCATCAGCATAGAATTACCACGGTAATTGATTCGATCTATCACAATGCGAATACTATTGGATGTTCCATAAACTGATCTCGGAGAGTTAGGCATGATGATGAGACGGTTGAGCCTGCTGATTTATGGTTTAGTGTTAGTTATTTTTTGCACTTCCATCAATGCTAGGGATAAAGAAGCCGATTTCCGTAAGTTGATGGATTCATTGCACAGTCGGAATATCACTGAGTTTGAGAGTCTGTTGCAATCGGGGGCTGACCCTAGTTACATCGGTAAAGTGGAAAATTCAGGATATAACTGGGTAATGTGTAAGGTTACCCAGGTTGGTGTATCTGACTTTTTGAAACTGGCTTTGAAACACGGTGGTAGTCCGAATCAAG
>CALFCE010000082.1 GCA_937951215.1 uncultured Granulosicoccaceae bacterium | reverse complement strand
GGTACTTCAAGCGGGGGTGGAATCGCAGTTCCAGGTGGGTTTGGAGCCGGTAGTTTTACCACAGGCTATCCGGTTTTGTGAGGACGAAAAATGTGAGAGTCCGATTAGCGATTGGCGTCCAGCAACTAACCCGTTTTCACTCAATCACGAAGAGATAAATAAACAACTGAATGGCGCAGCTCAGGCCTTTATGGTGTTCGATTGGGCCTATGTGCCGAATGCTGCCGGCTCGCCGCTGCTGACTAAAGATGATGCCTCCCCGACATCTTCATCTGTATCGATGGCGCAGACACCATCACAGAGCTCAACAGCCCAGTCACCCGCTGTATCATCGAATAAAGACAGTGTTGCCAGTCAATCGAAGACACCGGTTGCGTCAACAGGTGCGGATCTGTCAACCATCGCGTTTTATCCCACTGTGTCCTTTGGTAGTTATGTCAGGCCACTCACAACCTGTCTGGGGAGGCTGGTGACAACTGATGCCAGCAACTACAGGTCAGCCTTGTTTTCCTTAAGAGATGGTATGCAATGGTTTGTACCGGACGACAAGCTCGCAGCCCTTCCAGCGTCTGCTCAGGTTCAGGTGGTTTACGAAAAAGGCAGAGACGGTCAGCCATGTCCGATTGACGGCTTGCGAAGCAAGACCCTGGACCTTGCCAGTCTGCTTCAACGGGGTTCTGCAGGCACAATCGAACAGGCGTTTTCAGTCGAGCAGCCCCTGTTTGCCGGTTATCTACATCTCGGTCGTAAAAAGCTGAATCAATCGCGCGCCAGATGGCAGGACTTTCTGGTTTTTTTCAACAAGGTCTACCAGGCCGGTCGCAGCGGTGACTCCTGGCAAGACGGCTTGGTCATTGGACGCGGTCGATCCCCTGATTTCGTGCGGTTGGTAGAGCCTTCCAACAATTTTGCGAAACGTCTGGCGGACAACAACACGCTGGATTCGATTGCCGGTGAGCTGGCCTCGAATGGAATACACAATATATATTTTGAAGACTTTGTCGAGGTCCTGCCCGAACAGGCAGGTGATGCTGCGGTTAAGCTCTTCTACTATGACGGGCAGGCAGAAAGCTGTGATGAATACCAGAGCATAGTTGAAAGTTCTGTGGCCAACGTGCAGCAGGCGATTGTCATTGCATCGCTTGATGACTACAGCCCAAGCAATTACAAAGTGGCGCGCAGCCTCGGTGATGATGAGGTGGTCAGTGTTTGCGCAGAAACGAACAATGTCATCGTTTACGCACTCAATGGGCCGGACGTAGAAGGAAACCGGCAATGGCCGCTGGTTTTCGACATTATTTTGGACGATTTACAAAAATTACTGTAGCGGTTGTCTGCAGCAGGAATAAGCAGTGTCTCTAAGCCATCAATGTTGTCATTCGACGATGGCTGCGAATTAGAGCACTTACGGGGTGATATGCGATGTTATCGAAAATTAAATTGAAAATGACAGAAGGTACTCAACGGTATCGGATTTCAGCGGCATTTTGGGTCTTGCCTTCTGTGTTGTCCTCATTGTTATTGCTTTCGTTCAACGCCTATGGTTTCCAGGTTGATCAGACAGGTATGTGTCCGGAAGACGTTGACATATCTCCTGATGAAAATCACTTTGTCATATTCGCAGAGCCTCCATTGTTCATCGGGGCTGATGATGACTCTACCCTGGACCCATCGGTGTCTGCGTTGTTTGCAATGCATACCGAAGTTGAGAAAATTGATGAAACCGAGTTCAGGCTTTTGTTTCGCAGTTATCGGTCGCTGGATGGCAATCGAGTGTGCGCCTGGGTCAACAAACAGGATGTATTGCCAAAAGCCGTAGATCCGCTGAAAGTCGATTCTCCGATAGATTGGACTGATCCGGCAACCGGTAGAACGACTGAAATTAACAACCCCCTTCCGTTGAAAGCTGTGCTTCGATCGTTGCCCGAATCCGGGGATGAGGCAACTTCTGTCAAAATTTATGACAAACCATCCAAACAGGCCAACGTCAGGGCGACCGCGACTGTGTTTGGTGTGTATTTTATCTATGCAGAAAGAGAAGGAGATGATGGTGAGTTCTGGTACTGGATAGCCGGGGCAGACGAACCGTTTTTTAAAACCCGTTATGCAGGGTGGGTTAATGAGGATTCTGTGATGCTTTGGGAGTCCCAGCTTAGTCTTTACTTTAACGATCAGGATGAGGGTACCGAGATCTACGTTGATCAGGAGTTTGCATCTCGTAACGACACCGGAGGAATGCTTGGAAAGCGTCCGACGGATTATGTAGAGCGAACAGAAGGTCAGCCCTTGCAATCATCTGCCGGCACGGCTGTCGTGGATACAAATATTGCAAGATTCCCGATTCTTGAAGAGGTGCAAAGTGCCGCTGATGGTCGCCAGAGCATCTATCGTATCGGTTTTTTCGGTGATGATAAAAGCGTCGAAGAAACCTCCAAGATAGCGAAGATCGAAAAAGACCTGCTGAACATTGACATGCTGTTTGTGCTGGATAACACCTTGAGTATGACGGAGTACTTCCCGTCGGTTGTTGATGCTGTCAGGAATTCAACAACAGCGATCAAGCGCATAAATGAAGAGGAAGGGTATGATGTCGGTGTCCGATTCGCTGCCGCGACCTATGGTGATTATCTCGATAGTTCCGATCTCTCAATCGATAATATGCAGTTCGATATCATTTCCGGTCTTGGCTTGCCTGGCTATGCGGAGCATCTGTCCAAGCTGACTGACATCGTCAGCCGAGGAGACTTTTACCGGGACGATTTCGCAGATCGTCCCGAAGCTGGTCTGGCGGGGGTGTTGTCAGGCATCGAAAAGCTTGAGTGGTCATCAAACTCAAGGGTCAAGGTTATTGTCTGGATCGGGGATCATGGGAGTCGTGAGGCAGGGGACAACGAATCTCTGACCGCGCAGATGGTTAAAAGCGCATTGATCGAGAACAAAATGCTGGTGCTGCCGATTAATGTCAGTGGTCGATATGATGAGTTCTGGAACGGCCAGTTTGTCAGTCAAGGTGACGTCCTTGCATCGGTCATTTCAGAGAATTTCAAGACCAAGATAGCCCACAGCGGTTCGCAAACCAACGACTACGATGTAGTCCGAACCTTTATAGAGGAATCGATAGCCAATATTTTTGTGGCTTCCGTTACAACAAACATTGCTACGCGGGACAAGAAAACGTCGGAAGAGATCCTTGCTGAACGTCCCGATTTGTTAAGTCTTGGCATACCGGCAGCCGAATCAGATGTAGCGCAGATTTCCAAAGCCATTTGTGAAATGGCATTTGGTGAAAATGGTTGTGAAAACCTGAGTGACACCGGGCAGTTTATGTCAGAGGGTTTTGTTCGCTACGATGAAAGGCTGGCCAACTACAGCTTTTGGGTCAATATGGATACCGAAGAACTGGGTTTATTAAAACTGGTTCTGGAGAATACCTGCAAAGGCTTTGAAAAAGGCAATGTAAAAAAATACGTTGAACGAGCAATGCAGACTGTGCAGCAGGTGATGAGTGAGGATGATATATACCGCTCGGATATTCCCGTTGGTTTATTTCTGCGTCGGTTTTTCCTCTTGCCGGCAACCCATTTTCCAAGCTTTCTTGAGTCTACGCCCGATAGAATAGATGAGCTCTGGCAGGAAGCCAGACAAATTGATTCTGACAACGGTGATATAGTCAAAACGTCAGAAATTGCGTATCCGATCTGCCGTTCTGCCAAGCTGCTGGACCTGGTGGAAAACAACAAACGCCTTATCAATCTGAAAGAGGATCTGGTTCCCACTGC
>CALFCE010000081.1 GCA_937951215.1 uncultured Granulosicoccaceae bacterium | reverse complement strand
CTCACTGCCGGTTCGCCCTACAAACTGTATGAAAAAGGCTCAGATCCAGAGGGGCCAGCCATGATCTGGGGAGATGTCAAAGACATGCGATCCCCGTCAAAGCTCGTAACTACCTTTTGCATCCCACCTTTTGGAGACGTCGAAACCATCGTCACCTGGACCCTCGAAGACGCTGCCGGCGGCACCCGCCTGACGGTGACACACGAGGGAGTAGCAGAAGCCATGGGCGACGCCGCCATGGGACTGCTGCAAGCTCTGGACAAAGGCTGGGACGAACACTTTCAGCAACTCCGGGACTCAATTGCCTGATTTAGTCCGGGACACCCACTGATTTAATTCAGGACACCCACAAAATATACTTCTGAAATTCATGAGAATCAGTGACTTGTGTGCCGATAGCAACAGTGAATTTGTGGGTGTCCTGATATTCAGCTTGAGATTTAGACCACCGGGAGTTGTGGGTGTCCCGCATCTGGAATCCTGAAAGTGTGGGTGTCCAAAATCATGTCCCAGATCAGGAATTGTGGGTGTCCGGGATTGGGAAGCTTTTCGTTTGGTGGTTCCAGCGCCAGCGGTTGGCTTGGTTGTCGATACGCACACCGCCGAGCCAGTAGTCGCGATTGATGCATTCATCGGCATGCTGGTTTAACGAGAGTACCTTTTTTGCAGCTGTCGTGGGTTCCAGCCTCTGGCTGCGAAATGCCTCGGGGGATGTGGCCTGTTGCGGGGTTTGGAAGGGGTCACCTGACTGGCAGTTGATCAGCGGGATTGTGGCCGTGGACAATCGATTAAGTACTGAATAGGTTGGCCAGTCTCCGATAAATAAAACGGACTCAAGATCCATATTGCTGACGAAAAGTCGGCCGGGTCTGGATTCGCCGTCAATGATTAGCTGCAGCAATTGCCGCTCGGTGCGGGTCAAGCCATCAGATTGCCATGGAAATTCCTCAAAATGGCGTTTTAATGCAGCACAGAGGAACGGCAAGACATGATTTCCCCTGTCGGAAAATGCCAGTAATTCCCGGGGGTCATTCGAGCGGAACGCAGCCCATGCTTGTTGTGCCTCGGCCATCTGCTCTGACGTGACAGATTTCTGCAGGTCAATCAGCGATGCCATTTGCTGACAGTTCAGTTCGCCGATACCACGAAAGTTATCCACTCCAGCAAATTGATCGACACAAATCAGGTTGAGTGCTGCAGGTGGTTGTTCACAAGTCGCAAACCAGTCCAGGATTTGCACAATCTGCAATTGATCCAGTAAATCATGTTCAAACCACAACACCACTTCATCAAATTCAAATGCCCGCACCAACAGTTCATCGCGGGCAACAAACGCGTTGTCAACCTGACCGCCAGTTGCGAATTCACCACTCAGGTATCTGGAGCGAACCACACTGGTTTGCTGCAAATTCAGGTCGGCCGGAAATGGTCCGTGATGCATCGGGTCTTGCCATGACAATACCTCGCCATCAATCTCGCTGCTCTTTATGATGCCGGCGGCGCTGTCACCATTGGTAATATGCAGGGTATTTTTCAAATCGGGTACTCTTTATAAACAAGTGGCTCGTCAGAAAAAGTGGATTGATGGGCAGCATCTATGTCACCCGACCTACAGCTTTATACTTGGGATCCTCCCACAAGTTCTGACTTATAACCTCCTCCAGAATCACAACAGCACGACTGACATCAGCGCCATCGATATAGAGGGGCGTAAAACCAAAACGCATGACATCCGGAGCGCGGAAATCTCCAATCACACCTCGCTCAATCAGTGCCTGCATCGCTGCATAACCCTCACCAAACGCAAAAGACACCTGACTACCACGGCGTAAGGCATCCCGGGGACTGACCAACTTCAGTTGCGGCACCCTCGCCTCTACCTCTTCGATAAACTGTTCACACAAACTCACCGATACCTTTCGCAGCTCATGCAAATCCACATCGTCCCACAGGGTTAATGCTTCATCCAGTGCAGCAATTTGAATCACTGGAGGCGTGCCGACACGAAATCGCTCAATGGAAGTTGCCGGTCGATAGTCCGGTTCAAATGCAAACGGCGCTTCATGCCCTAACCAACCCGCCAGCGCAGGGTCAATCTCAGACACAACATCAGGCCTGACATAGATAAAGGCGGGAGCACCCGGACCACCATTTAAATATTTATAAGTGCATCCCACAGCAAACTCACATCCAGACTCCTCTACCTCAACCGGCAATGCTCCGGCACTATGTGCCAGATCCCAAATCATGACAGCGTTCGCGTCAGCCGCACGCTTTGAGAGCTCTGGCATGTCATGTAACCTGCCAGTGCGGTAGTCAACCTGAGTCAGAAGTACAGCTGCGATATCGGTCGTAATTTCTTGCGCTACGTTTTCCGGATCAACCACGCGCAACTCGTGACCAGCACCCAGCTGGCGAATCAAACCCTGCGCCATATACAGGTCGGAAGGAAAGTTACCACTATCGGTTAAAATAACCTTGCGCTCCGGCCTCAAGGTCAGCGCTGCCGAGAGTGCCTGATACACTTTGATCGACAAGGTGTCACCCAGCACCAGCGTGTTATCGGCAGCCCCGATCAGCCGCGCGACCCGATTCGCAACCGACAGCGGTTGCTCCATCCAACCTGCCAGATTCCAACCCCGAATCAGATGATGCCCCCATTCGGCCTGCAGCATTGCGTTGACACGCGCTGGTACAGTTTTAGGTAAGGGCCCGAGCGAGTTCCCGTCAAGGTAAATCAACCCCTCCGGAATTTCAAAAAGATCCTTTCTCGGTAAAGTGGAGTGAGAATCGTTCATTTCAAATCTGCTCTGTTAAGTTTCGATCGGGTTAACCTGCCAGCACCAAACCGGCAAACCGGATCTCGTCACCAACCCTTTATTACAGTGGCTTGTCGTCTTTACCGTTTCAGGCAAAGCACAGCATCTACTGCTCCAGGAAACTCTGATTTATTCACTTCCTTGTGCCAAACCGGGAACCACTGAATAATTCAGAGGTTCCCTAAGGTTTTCGAAGCCGCTGGTTACGGATGAGTATCCAGCCGGCAATCAACACCCCGATCGCAACCGCCAGTACCAACAAGGTTGCCAGTGCATTGATATCAGGCTTTAAACCCAGTCGGATGCGGGAGTAAATCAACATCGGCAGTGTCGTGCTACCAGGACCGGCAACAAAACTGGCTATAACCAGATCATCAAGCGACAAGGTAAACGCGAGTAGCCATCCTGCCATCATACCCGGAGCCAGCAATGGCAATGTAATATCAGCCATTACACGAAACGGCTTCGCACCCAGATCAAGTGCCGCCTCCTCCAATGACAGGTCGCTATTGGCCAGCCTGGACTGAATGATGATCGCGATATACGCCATCGAGAATGTAATATGAGCAATGGTAATGGTGCTCATGCCTCGATTGCCGGGCCATCCGATCAGCTGCTGCAAAGTGATAAAGAGCAAGAGTAGCGACAGTCCGGTAATGACTTCGGGCATTACCAGCGGCGCCGAGATCATACCGGTAAACAATGTACGCCCCGGAAACCTGGTAAAGCGGGCCAGTGCAAGCCCGGCCAATGTTCCAAAAAAAGTGGCTACCGTTGCATTGATGAGCGCTATTTTAAGACTCAGCACGGTTGCTGCCCAAACATCGGGGCTGTTAAACAGCGTCACATACCAACGAAACGAAAACCCGCCCCATACAGGTAGTAATTTGGAATGATTGAAGGAGTACACAATCATCAGCAGGATCGGTATGTACAGAAACGCAAACCCGAAGCAAAGGCAACTTAACAGGAACGTTGAGCGTTGCGGACCGGCCCCGGACACTATCGATTAACATCCATTGATTGGATACGGTGATAGAACAACATCGGCACCATCAACACCAGAAGTAGCGCTACGGCAACAGCACTGGCGACTGGCCAATCATGATTGGCGTTAAATTCGCTGGACAGTATTTTCCCGATCATCAACACATTACCGCCTCCCAGCAAGTCAGGTATCACAAACTCCCCGGTTGCGGGAATAAACACCAATAAACACCCAGCCAGAATACCGGGCATGGTTAGCGGCAAGGTCACCGTAAAGAATGCACTGACCGGTTTCGCCCCGAGGTCAGCAGCGGCTTCATTCAGTGAGTGATCAAGCCGTTCCATAATCGCGTACAAGGGCAGAATCATAAACGGCAAATAGGTATAGACAATACCGACATAAACCGCAAAATGAGAATAGAGAAGCCGAACGGGCTTATCCACCAACCCCAACCAGATCAAAATATCATTAATGGTCCCCTGGTCAGCCAGCAAACCCATCCATGCATAGACTCGAAGCAGAAAAGAAGTCCAGAATGGAAGCATCACCAACAACAGCAGCACAAATTTTCCGGTACCGGGCGTCCTGACAATGGCGTAGGCCATCGGATATCCGATCAGCAAACACAACAGCGTACTGATGCTCGCTATCTTTAACGAACTCAGGTACGTCTTTATATACAGTGAGTCCTCCCACAAGTACGCATAGTTCTCAAGATTGATAGCGATCGTTGGTGGCCAGCCATTACTCCAATCCAGCAGTCGCGAGAAAGGCGGGCTCGCTATCAACGATTCAGCAACACTTATTTTTACAACGATAAAAAACGGTGTCAGAAAAAAAACCAGTAACCAGAGAAATGGAATCAATACAACAATGGCTTTCCAGTGCTGTTGCATCAGTGCTCGAAATGGAACAAACATCAAGCGATCAACACGACTGCACTGGCAGCAGGAAAGCTGATATAGACTTCATCATCCCACTCGAAAGGATGTTTACCATCACTATGTCTTGTTGTGTTGGGTGAGGTAACTTCCACTATAAAGCCGGCATCGGTTTCTACCCGCAAGGTCGACAAACGTCCGAGATAAGCCAGCTCCTTGACTGTCCCGTGAAGCACATTGGGTGTCTCTGGCTCGGTTTCTGGCCGGGTTTTCTGGATAATGATTTTTTCGGGACGTACTGCAATACTGACTTCTGAACCCACCGCATGCTCATCGCGAGACTGAGCCTGAAGGGTTACCGCGCCCTGTTTGGTTTTGACGTCAACCAAACCTGGTTGGCAGCTGGTTACCACCCCGTCGATCATATTGACTGAGCCAACAAAATTGGCGACGAATTTTGTAGCCGGGGTTTCATAGACTTCAGCAGGGGTTCCAATTTGCATAAACCGCCCCCCTTCCATCACAGCGATTCGAGTGGCCAAAGTCATCGCCTCTTCCTGATCGTGGGTGACCACCACAAATGTCGTTCCCAGCTTGTCCTGCAACTCCATCAGTTCAAACTGGGTTTGTTCGCGCAGGCGTTTGTCCAGTGCCCCCAGAGGTTCATCCAGTAAAAGTACCTTGGGTTTTTTGATCAATGATCGAGCAAGCGCCACTCGTTGTCGTTGGCCACCCGATAACTGGTGAGGCTTGCGTTTCGCGAAATCCTGCATCTCAACCATTTGCAGCATTTCTCCAACACGAAGTTTTATCTGGGCACGATCCACTCCATCGCGCTTTAAACCATAAGCCACATTTTTTTCCACTGACATATGTGGAAACAGCGCATAGGATTGGAACATCATATTAACGGGGCGCGAATACGGCGGAGTTTGAGCCATATCGGCACCGTCTATTTCAATGCTGCCAGCATCCGGTGTTTCAAAGCCCGCAAGCATCCGTAGCAACGTTGTTTTGCCACAGCCGGATCCACCCAGCAGTACAAACAATTCACCACGGTTAATATCAAGATCAATATTATCGACTGCGGTAAAGTTGCCAAAAGTCCGGGTTAAACCCCGGACTTTGATAAAAGGCTGCTCAGTCAATTGAATTGATCCCGACCAGAAAAAAAATCAGGCAACGCATATCAGCAGATCACTGGTATGCGCGGCTTTTTTTAATCCAGCTTTAGTTGCCGGCTTTGAACTTGGTCCACACACGGGTGCGCACACGTTCGGCTTTGGGAGGGATTACTTCCAGTGTGTACATTTGGGCAACAGCCTCAGCCGGGGGAAATGCCGCCGGGCTGCTGGTAACAGCTTCATCAATCATCGGTATAGCAGCTTCGTTGGCTGTCGCATACCAGACAAAACTCGAATCAGCTGCAGCCACTTCCGGGCGCATCATGTAGTTCAGAAACAGATACGCATTATCAACGTTCTTTGCATCGGCAGGAATCACCCAGCCGTCAACCCAGAAGTTGGCAGCGCCAGCACCGGGCGGTGTGAAAAAATCCAGCACCACACCGGTATTAGCCTCAGCGGCACCAGACATAGCCAGCAAACCATCAGGCCCCCAGGTAACAGCAACGCAGAATTCCTTTTCCGGCATTCTTTGGTAAGCATAGTTATCAAATGTCTTGATATACGGACGAATCGAAGCCAACAACTCACCGGCCTTCTCGTAGTCCGCCTTGTCGTTGGAACTGGGGTTCAAACCCAGATAGGCAAGCGCCATGGGGATAACATCGGTAGGGGAATCGAGAAAAGACACACCACACTCAGCGATTTTTTCCATATGCTTGGGGTCGAATATCAAATCGAGTGAACCGATTGGCGCATCAGGATAAGTCGCCTTGACCAACTCTTCGTTGTAAGTAACGCCGTGGGTTCCCCACATGTAAGGGACAATATATTTATTGCCCGGGTCCCAATTGGTAGACAGCTGATCAATAACGTCGGAACGAATATTCTTCAGATTTTCCAAACGTCCCTTGTCGAGGGGTTGCAGAATCCCGGCCGGGATCAGCCTGCCAATCATGGTGCCTGAATGCGCTACTACGTCGTAGCCGGTGCTACCAGCCAGCAATTTCGCATCAACGGTTTCTACTGAATCGTAGTTATCGTAAGTAACCTTGATGCCGAACTCTTTTTCAAAGTTGGCAATCGTATTTTCGCCGATATATTCACCCCAGTTGTAAACATTGAGAGTGCCTTCAGCCAGGACCTTACCCGATAGCCCCAAAAAGAAAACAAGCGCCAATGCACATGAGGCTGTCGGCCGCTTGTTGGACTGCCTGTTTAAGATCGCGAACAGGAAAGTCGCGAGTACGCTGTTGTGTGTCGTTTTACTGGTCATCAAATACATCCCCCAAGGTTAGTCAGACAGACAGTCAACCATCTCCCTGTTCACTCTGTCAATTTCATCACTGTTTGGCTGCGTTTTCAAGCAACTTACCGGCAACTTGCGCTGTATTTGCCGATGAAACTGCCTCACCCCTGACTCCAGAGAGGATAGCCGTGGCTCACGCCAGGCACTGGACTTCATACCCTGTTGTAGCCAGGACACAAACTTCTCATCCTCTTCGGCAGTTTCATTATTAATACGGACATTCAGGTATCGAGCAGCTCGCACACTGCGACGATCATCAGGCAATGCATAGGTACGGGAAATAAAACGAGTGCTTGTCACTGATTCCGGGATGGTCATATAGATTTCCATCATATCCGGGTAAAACGCGAACACAAGATTCGGGAAGTACTGCAGATAAAACCACTGCTTTTGTTGCTGCTGTGGAAGATGTTCAAACTCCGGCAACAAGTTCTGGTAATGCCTGACACTCCATAATCTTGCAGGCCGGTCACTGATGGTTCCAGTCGCTGTCATAAAACCGTGCTCAACCTCATCACGATAATCCTGACCGTATAACTGCTGTAACGCAGGGTGACCAACCGGCACATGGTAACCCTCGTTGTCGATATCGTGAATGCATTTCCAATTGTAAGGCTTGATATCAATCGAAGGAGGATTGAGCGATTGCAACCGTGCCGGCTGGTATAGCTCAACTCGGCTCTGCATCGGCTTCATTTGCGTTTGTAAACTTGGGCCCCCTCGCTGCAAGCGAACAAACACAAACCCCAACCAGCATTCAAGCTCAACTTTTTCGAGCGAAATATTCGCGATGCTACGCGGATCAAAAGTATCAGCAGCCGGGACGTTCAACAGCTTTCCGTTAAGACCGTAGCTCCAACCATGGAACGGGCACATCATGGATTGACGGCAATTGCCAGACACACCAGACATGACTCGAGCATTGCGGTGTCGGCAGATATTATGAAATGCATTCAACTGCCCTTCAGCATCGCGAACCACAACCACTTGCTCATCAAACGCATCAAAAGTGATGTAATCCCCGGTCTTTCGAAAGTCACAGCGATGCCCTACCAGCAACCACGCCGGTCGAAACAAGTTTTGGACTTCCAGTTGAAAAAATTCAGAGGACTGGTAAGTCCACCGAGGTAACAAATCGGGAGCCAGTAACTCGGGTGCAATGGAATCCGACTTCAGCAGACCCGAGGCTGACAATGGGGTTGTTTCAAATGGGTGGGCTTTGCTGTCAGTCATGGATCCATACCTGCACACCGCTGATTGACAATCGTCTCTAATAGCATCAACCTGATATCCGTAACCGAGTTATTCGTCATAGTGTTTCAACCAAAAAAACCTGCCGAGAGCTGGTGGGCAACTTAACCTTAACTTGTCTACTCAAACAAAACCATACCCTAAGGCCAACCCTGCTCTCAAACCACACCACTGACTCTTTTTCAACAAAAAATGACACGAGACCCACGATACAACTGTTTGTTCGAACCGCTTGAGATTGGTCCGGTAACGACACGCAATCGCTTTTATCAAGTGCCGCACTGCTCGGGTATGGGCCGTACACGCCCGCAAACACTTGCTGCAATGCGAGGCATGAAAGCTGAAGGTGGTTGGGGTGTTGTTTGCACTGAATACTGCTCCATCCACCCGAGCTCCGATGACGCAGCTTACGCTTTCGCCACGCTGTGGGATGAGTCGGATATCAAGGCCAATGCCCTGATGACCGATGCGGTGCATGAGCATGGATCACTGGCAGGTGTCGAGCTGTGGGTCGGTGGTAACTACATCGCAAACTATGATTCGCGGATGCCTCCTTTAGGTGTGCAAAGCCGTCCTGCAACCTTTGATATTCACCCGGTTCAAAGCAAACGTATCGACAAGCAGGACATTCGCAATCTCCGCTTGTGGCATCGCAATGCTGCAAAGCGTGCCGTTGAAGCCGGTTTTGATATTGTTTATGTCTACGCCAATCACGGCTATTTGCTCTCCGAATTTCTTGACCCGCACTGCAATAATCGATGCGATGAATATGGCGGCAGCCTTGAGAACCGGATACGAATAGTTAGGGAACTGATTGAGGAGACCCGGGAAGCGGTCAACGGAAAGTGCGCGATCGCCACGCGCTTCAGTGTTGATCTTGACGAACCCGAAAGTTACGACGCTTTTTCCATGCTCGCAGATCTCCCCGATTTATGGGATCTGACGGTGAACGACTATCACATTGAAATGGGCCCCAGTCGGTTTGTAGCAGAAGCCAGTTTGCAGCAACACATAGGCAAAGCAAAAAAAATTACGACCAAGCCGGTCGTGGCGGTTGGCCGCTTTACCTCACCCGATACCATGGCGGGTGTCATCAAATCCGGTACACAGGATTTGATAGGAGCCGCAAGACCGTCAATCGCCGATCCGTTTTTGCCTGAAAAAATCAATTCGGGCAATCATGACGATATCCGTGAATGTATTGGTTGCAATGTGTGTTATGCCCACAACTCATTAAAGATACCTATCCGTTGTACTCAAAACCCGACCATGGGAGAAGAATGGCGCAAAGGCTGGCACCCCGAACGATTACCGGCCAGCAAAAATAGTGTGCAGCAGCGCGAACAGGTTTTGATCGTTGGTGCAGGGCCTGCCGGGCTTGAAGCTGCCCGAGTATTAGGGCTGGCAGGGTTCAAGGTATTGATCGCCGAGGCGACACGCCAGCCTGGTGGCAGAGTTCGCAGAGAAAGTCGACTACCGGGCCTGAATGAATGGTCCAGGGTGACAGACTGGCGCCTGCAACAGCTGCTCAAATTGCCAAACGTTGAACTGTTTCTGGACAGTCCGATGCAAGCCGCTGATGTGTTCGATACCGAATCACAGCATGTGCTTGTCGCAACCGGTTCCAGCTGGGCAACTGATGGCATTGGACGACATCGCCAAACGAGCATTAACGGCCACGAGCAACCATCGATCCGCTCTGTTGACCAAATTCTCGATGGCGAGATTGAGCAAAATCTGACTTACCTCATTTTCGACGATGATCATTACTATCTGGGCCCGGTACTGGCCTCTGCCCTTGCCAGTCGGCATAACCGCGTCATCATCGTTTGCCCACAAGGCCGCCTGTGCCACTGGGGAAACTATACTGATGAAATTCACGCTACCAACAAAGCTGTTCTTGATGTCGGAGTCAAGGTGGTAACCAACCATGTTCTGGAGTCAATTGATAACGGCTCGGTGACGGTTAGTTGTGTGTTCACAGCTACAACACAACAATTTATCGCTGACAGAATCGTGCCGTTGACGCGCCAGCAACCCAATGATGATTTGTTAAGAAGTCTTTCCGAAGATCCTCGAGCCACCGAATTAAAAAGCCTGCGGGCAATCGGAGATTGCCTCGCACCCGGGCTGATAGCCGCAGCGGTTTACAGTGGTTACGAAGCCGGCATCCAGCTCGCTTGCGGTTTGCCAGATGCCCATCAGGAGGCTGAGCCGGTATTCAAAAGAGAGTTACCCTGATCAGGGTAATTTTCAGTATCCAGGTTTTTCAGGACCAGGGTTTTCAGGACCCCATTTATTCAGGACCCCATTTATTCAGGACCAAGGGTTTTCAGGACCAGGGGTTTTAAATAGCCGGATTTCGCAATAGATCGGTTAACAATAAGGCACTGGCACAGGGCACCAGTGAAGGAAGAAAATGGACCGTGTCGGAAAGAACGACTAACGCAAACCCTGTTTGCGGGGAGCAAAAGGATATTGCAATTGCTTGTCTGCTTCTTCGCAGGCTCGCCTTACCATGAAATCAGTAATTTCAGTTTCGCGATCTTTGGCGTCGACCACTGCCGCATAGGTAAGTCGGGTTGGCAGATAGTAGAGTCTGGCAGTAGGTGGCGATTTCGCTTCTTCGTTCTGTTCTATCACGTGTCGATCTCCAAAAGTGGCAGTGCTGTTCAGATCCGTACCTCAGCTGGTAGGGCAAAAACCTTGCCAGCTCCCTAAAGCTCCTGAAACAGTTAATTGGGCTTAATTTCCCAATCGAACGGAGACTCTAACCAATATTGCGCCGTTAGAGAAGCGCATACACATAACTTAACAGTTGTGTAAGAGTTTGTCAGGTTACTCTTGCATGAGTTTCTGCTTATGCTCGTTAAATAGTTGAATTTCTTCAGATGATTTCTCCGGAAATGCCAGCGGCAAGGACTCCAGAGTGCCCTGTAACACGCGTGCAACCGCCACTCTCATCCAGGGTTTGTTGTCTGCCGGGATGGCATACCAAGGTGCGTGTGGGCGGGAGGTCGCATTGAGAGCCGATTCATAGGCATCCATGTACTCTGGCCATTTCTGGCGCTCCGAAAGATCGGTTTTGGAGAATTTCCAGTATTTCTCCGGGTTGGTGAGGCGCTCAAGAAAACGGCGCTTTTGCTCCTCGGCAGAAACATTCAGCCAGAATTTCAAAACCACCGTGCCGTTACGCGCAAGATGGGCCTCTTGATCGACAATGGACTGATAGCGTTGCTGCCAAATCCCGGACTGATCAAACGGCGGCAACATCTGTGCAGCCAGATAATTGGGTCGTACTTTGACCGCCAATACTTCTTCGTAATAGCTGCGGTTAAAAACTCCCAATATACCGCGCTCCGGCAAATCACAGCTGGTGCGCCACAGAAAATCATGCTCCAGCTCCTCTTTGGAAGGCGCTTTGAAGGAATGTACAACACAACCCGCCGGATTCACCCCGCTCATCACAGCTCTTATCGTACCGTCCTTGCCGGCCGCATCCATTGCCTGAAAAACCATTAACACAGAAAACCGATTGTCTGCATACAGCTTGCGTTGCAACTTGCTGATAGCTTTGACTCGCCGCTTTAACTCTTTCTCCAGTTCTTTGCGGCCCGGAGGGTCATCCGGTGCAGTGGGACTACCCGCAACCGAAAAACTGCCATCGAATGGCACACGGTACTCATGATCGATGCCTTCTATCAAGATCCTTCTCCAACATTGACAGAGTCCCCCGCCGTCGTTGACGGTATGGAACAGTGAAGCCCTGTCCCTTGCATATTGCAGTAGCCGCCCGGATTCTTGATCAAATACTGCTGATGGTATTCTTCAGCATAATAAAAATCCGGAGCGGCGAGTATTTCGGTGGTAATGGCAGCAAAGCCTGCACCCTGCAAAGTGAGTTGGTAATCTGCAAGACTTTGCTTTGCCAACGCCATTTGCTCTTCACTGTGGATGTAAATGCCGGAACGGTATTGGGTGCCGGTATCATTACCCTGTCGCATCCCCTGCGTTGGGTCATGGTTTTCCCAAAAATGTTTTAGCAGCTCACCATAGCTGATCACGGTTGGATCAAAGACCACTTGTACGACTTCATTGTGCCCGGTCATACCGGTACACACTTCTTCGTAACTTGGATTGGGAGTATGGCCAGCGCTATAACCTACCGCTGTCGAGTACACACCGTCCAAGCCCCAAAAAAGCCGCTCTATTCCCCAAAAACATCCCATACCGAAACACGCAACCTGCAACGGCTCAGGCCAGGGCCCATGTAGCGGATTACCCGTCACCAGATGCACAGAATCGATTTCTATTGCCTGCGCTCTACCTGGCAAAGCACTGTCAGCAGTTGGTATTTCGGTGTTTTTTTCAAAGAAACTGAACATGCCTTTCTCCGTCAAAAAGTAGTGATTTTCAATATTCGTAAGGCCTTGCTGTTGGCACATGAACCTGTACCGATTCACCTGTTGCCAGAGTACCTTCTCTTTCAACCCATGCCGTGACCCCTCGCAAATTAACGGCTGCTTTTGCAAAGACATGCCGCATACCAGGGTGATGGCGTTCGATAATGTCACCGGGAAAACGACAAGGTGCATTTTCCATGTCAACAACCAGTGACACGCCGTTTTCAAAAATCAGGCGCGACGAAGGAGGCAAGGCACTGAGGTTAGGTATGCCACTGATCAGCAGGTTGGCTCCCAACCATTCAGGCTGCAATTTCTCAACACCCATCACAGTTGCGATTTGTTCGAGCTCGGATTCACTGACGATGGAAACCTGTCGGGTATTGCGAATGGTTGTGCCGGGTTTGTATTGCTGCTTTACCCGAGTGCAGGACTCACGCGTCAAACCACCATGGCTGTCCCCGGCCAGACCACCGAAATCAACCGTTACTGTCTCCAGTGCCACAGTGGTCAGATCGACACTGTCGTTGTTGACCAGCAAGCATTCTATGCGTCCGACAACTTTTATCGGATTCAGTATCGCCACTTGTTATCCAAAACGCCCGGATGCCGCTACCAGCACGACGATGATTCCCAGCACCAGATTGACCAGAATGATGTGCCGAATACGATTCAATGCCTGACCGGCAGCCGGCCAATCTTCTGCCGAAACCGCCTTTCGGAAAAGAGGATAGACCCGGTAGTAAAGCCACACGAACAACGCCATCATCAATAAGCCCAGCAATTGCATCAGATGAACGTGTGGAGGTGAGCTTGCGAACCCCTTCCATACCGAGAATATCATCCCGTATCCGCTAATCAGCAGCACCAGAATGACCATCCATACCCACGGGAAAAATCGTTTGAAAACACCAGCCCACAAAGGCAAACGCTGTGCGGGTTCAAGCATTGCCATTGAGGGCCTGAGAACAACATACGCGAAAAACATTCCGCCTACCCAGACAACGGCAGCCAGCACATGCAAGGCAAAACTGATGGTATTCAAACGGACCTCCCGCTACAAAACGTCAAATTGGATGACAACACCCACATCTCGGGCCGGTTTGGCGCGCATGGATAATGTCACGCACAGCTTAGCAGTTTCGATACGTCTTGATCAGAGCCTGAACGCGGATTTATACCAGAGACAAGAGTTCAGGTGGAAGCACTAGCACTCGGGAAAATTGACACCGACTTCAACCACATTGATGGCCAGACCACCCCGCGACGTCTCTTTGTATTTGGTCTTCATGTCAGCCCCGGTCTCGCGCATGGTCTTGATCACCTTGTCCAGGGACACAAAGTGATGGCCATCACCCCGCAGCGCAATTCTCGCTGCATTGATGGCTTTTACAGATGCCATGGCGTTTCGTTCGATGCAAGGCACTTGCACCAAGCCTCCGACCGGATCACAGGTTAAACCGAGATTGTGTTCCATGCCGATTTCTGCCGCATTCTCAATCTGCTCGGGTGTCCCACCCAGGACAGCTGCAAGACCCGCTGCTGCCATGGAACAGGCGGACCCAACCTCCCCCTGACACCCCACTTCGGCACCGGAAATTGACGCATTCTCCTTGTATAAAATGCCTATTGCACCGGCGGTAAGAAGAAAGGTGACAACCCCCTCCTCATTAGCGCCCGGACAAAATCTGGCATAGTAATGCAACACAGCTGGTATGATGCCGGCGGCCCCGTTGGTCGGAGCTGTGACGACCCTGCCCCCAGCCGCATTCTCCTCGTTCACCGCCAGCGCGTATAAATTTACCCAGTCAATTACCGTGAGCGGATCCTGCAGGGCCTGCTCCGGGTTTTCACATAGGTCTCTGTAAAGGTCACTGGCTCGACGCTTTACTTTCATACCGCCCGGCAAAATACCTTCATTGCGGCAACCGTTACGCACACATTCCTGCATCACCGCCCAAATGGACAGCAAGTCCTGTTTGATCTTTTCAGGTGAATTCCAGACACCTTCATTCGCCAGCATCAGCTCGCTGATGGAGAGCTGATGCTCCGCGCAAAGCTTCAGCAATTCAACAGCGGATAGAAAGGGGTAAGGCAAGGCTGCACTGACTTTTTTCAGTGGATTTTGACTCAGCGAGTCTTCTGCGGAAACAGTGTCGTCCACTACAAAACCACCACCGACAGAAAAATAGGTACGTGCCAGCAACTCCTGCTCGTTTGCATCCTTGGCCGTAAAGGTCATACCGTTGGGGTGGAACGGCAGCGATTTACGTTTGTGCATGACCAGCTGCCGACCTTCATCGAAAGCAACGGAGTGCGTGCCTAATAGCCGGATGACTTTGCTGCTTCTGATTGCACTCAGACGTTGCTCGACGGTTGCTACATCAACCGTCTGAGGCGAATCACCCTCAAGACCCAACAGCACGGCTTTGTCACTGCCATGGCCTTTACCAGTCGCTCCCAGAGAGCCAAACAACTCCACTTTCAAGCTGACGGTTTGTTCGAGCCGTTCCTGCTCATGCAACAGCGCTGCGAACTTTCTGGCTGCCACCATAGGCCCGACAGTATGGGAACTGGACGGACCGATGCCGACTTTGAACAGATCGAAAACACTAACGGTCACAAGGTGCCTCCCAAAAATGCTGCCACCATGACAGGGGCCAGGTCATTAATTACGCTGACAGACCAACATCAACGGCGAACCATACAATGGGGGTTTGGGGGCCACTTGCCCACAGACGGCGTCTGCAGTAGCCAAAGATGCATCTGGCGACGCATCTGCTGCTCGCTGGTTACTGCAGCAGAAGGGAATGCCGGCTGGATGCGCTGAGTGAGGAGGTATCAATGAACTCCTGAATCGTAGAAGCCGCAACTGAAACCGAATGGTTCTCCAGCTTGATAAACTGATCACCCTGAACGTAAGCACCATAGCCGCGCAACATTCCAGCTAGCTGATACGAACCATTGGTGCACTGAAGCAGGCCACCACCCGACTGCCCGAGGTCAATCGGCGCACTGGTATGCAAGGCCCCATGACTCTCTTTGGTAAACACTCCGGACGACGTTTCCTTGGCTTGAGCACGCGGGAAACCGACGGCCCAGACAGCCTGGTGTTTGGCCAGCATGGTCGATGCGATTTGCAGTGGCAGAATTGCTCCGGTATCGACCGACAGTATGGCAAGGTCATGTTCGCGGTCAATTCTGAGAATTCGGGCAAGACGGAATTCATTGTCGATACTGACAAAAACCCGGAAGGAGGAGTCCAGTGCATGGGCCGCTGTCAGGACTTTGTTGCGATCAAACACCACCCCGCTGGCATAACTGCCATCTTCCCCGGCCACCGGTAGTATCGCCCCCAACGTCGTCGCGTCAGGCCAATTGCAGAGTCTTTGGTTGCGTAACGGAAGTTTTTCTGACCGCGGGCCATCTGTCAGGGCAATGTGAGCTTGAGAGGCCTTGCCCTGAGCATGTGCGGCGCCAAAAAGACTCAAGCCAAACAGACCCAACATCAGCACCGACAGCAAAGCAGCTGCCCGGGAAATTTGGTTATTGCCCGATCCTGTCGACTTTTGTGAAGCCCACTGTTTAGAAGCCCACCATCGCGAAGTTCGATGACCCGACGCGCAATGAGTTTGGGAGAAGTGGTTCCCCTGCTCGGACTCTGACACCGAATTAGTCCCTGGTTTTCGGAGGCCGATGTTTTGTTTTTTTATTTTGCACATCTCGTTTTGTCCCCGGCAGCTTTTTCGCTACTCTGCTCACCCTATCGACAATGAGTACATTGAGTTGATCAGAAACAAAACGTACGAAGCGGGTGTGGGACGGGGTTAACCGCACCACTATGAACGGATTAACATAAGCGCCGCAGATGGCGCGAAAACGGCACCAATAAAAATGCTTGTAAATTGTTGTTTTTGGTCTACGCCAGTTTAACGCAGATGGCAGGAGAAAAGTGACTTCGAATTATTAACAAAGAAGCATGCGGTATGCAGCCAATCAAATGGCGCGAAGGGATTTACAACAAATCTTTTAAAAACAGATAGTTAGATTCGAATTCTGCATCATGACCGAGCAAATGATGACAGCAGGGCTCACTCGCAGGTCAGTTTGAAAGACTGATGCCAATGCCAAACGACACACCGGAATGCCCGGACCGGTTATTTCCTGACCATAGGTGCAATTGATCCGCATTGACAGTGGCGTAGCGATACTCGCTCTCGCCAATGGTCCCGGTTTCAGTCTCGCCCAAGGTGCCCAGCACGGTGATGAACCGTCCCGGCGCATAATCCACCGTTTCCAGATAACCGTCATGGCGCAGCAAAAAGCGACCGGATGCGGCAAGCTGCTGATTGGGTCGCTGCAAGCGGTCCAGCGGATAGGAAAGTACCTCGATCTCGGTTTTGTCGCTGGTATTGGTACTGCTCATAATCAGTCCACCCCAAATCACGGTTCCGCTGTCTGGCTCAGCCGATAAAACCACTTGCTGAGGAGTTTTGGCGCTGGTGGCGGCAGATTGTTCAAATGGCGCAGAGGCAAAAGGTGAGCTGGCACAACCCGCAGCAAGAACGGCAAGCGATGCAGTCCACAGCAGCAGGCACGTTCGTATCAAGTAGCCGTTAATCATTCTCATACACCTCCGGCCTAGCGGGACAGAATCCAGTTTATGTTCAGGTAACCGTGATTGCCATGATGGGTATGTCGGTGGTGATTTCCGTACCACCAGTGGTCAAATGGATCATGATCAAAAAACGAGTGGTGATGACTGTGCCTATAACCGTGATAAGGCCCATGTCCATGGCTGGAATGTGGGGCTGAGGCGTAGCCTGGATCCCACAAATGGTGCTTTTCTACAGCGACCACCGGGAACTGATAGTCAGCCTCACCGATTTTCCGGTTCAGCGCACCGTCAACAGTACCCACTACGGTGATACTGCGTTGCACTGCATAGACCGCCGGGTCCAGAAACCCGTCAACACGAGCGATAAACCGGCCGGCAGACTGCAGCTGCTGCCTCGGACGGCCACGGCCATCGAGGCGCCGGTCGACGATCTGCAGCAGCGTATCGTTTGCTCTGTTTTCCACAGACATCACCACACCACCCCAACGCACCTGAGCCGAATCAAACTTGTCCGGAGACGCCCTGACAGCGGCAAGTGACGTCATAGGTTCATCCGAAGTCCTGATGCTGTCAGGTGTGCTGGCGCAACCGCCCAGCCACATAAGACATCCGAGGCCCCCAATAAGCGACCGCAATTTAAAACTCATTCTCTGATCTCAACTTTTTCTGCCTGGACACAATTTTGAGTGCCTTAACCCCAGCCCGAGCATGGCTCGTAAAACCTGCTGTCTCAGTCAATATCGATGTACCAGCCAACTCTTCAACTGCAGCGTAACCGAAATTTGCAGTCCGTCCGGTTTCAAGCTGTAAAATTTTGCCAAATCAATGCTTTAGGAGTAACCAGAAAACAATCACATTCCCGGCCCTGCGTATAACGCACTATCGTCCGGCCAAACATTGCAAAATGGTCAATATTGAAACTGTCGCATGTTCTGTATCTCTACACTTTAAATTGTTTTGAAATGCACAATTTGGTCAGCTGCAGATAATTTTAAGTGGCGTGTGGTCGTTAGTACTGATGAGCTTGCAGGGAAAGAATCCACCGGGACACGGCGTATTTGGCATTATTTGACGATACGTGCGGTAGCGGAGGATAGGCGAGCCGGTGTCGAACAACCCGTTGCTGCTTCAAGGGGTGCAGCCCCAACGGTTGGTCACATTCGTATAGCTGTTAAACGCAACACAAATTTGAGTGGGGAGGATGCAAATGAAAAACATAAGAAAAGCCGCCGATATTCTCAACGTTAGCGAATACAAAATATTCAGCGAAGCCTACCTGAATTGGCATGGAGATCGCGCGGACGACAAAGATCTGGACACTTTGTTTTCCCGTTTTATGATGTTTGGAGAAGCACCCGAATGGGCCGATATCTATGCCCGCTCTCTGCTCGAAGACATGGAAAAGAATCGCCAGGTCAATCTCAATTCCTACTGCGTGCTGAACATGAGCCCGAGAGTTGCGTCGAAAAAACCCGTGATCAGTTTCAGCATTGTTCAATAACCGCAAACCGAACAACAAACCGGCATCGAGCTGATCGAGCACCTCGACACCAAACCAATCTGAACGTCTTCTGCCATTCTTTCGTGACTGAGAAGAACGTTCAGGTTGATACGAGTAGCTGACCAGTTTCTTGTAAAAGAGGCGGTTGCTCGTCACTGACGGTTTGCAACAACTGCGCTGCAATGGCAACAGCCACACTCATGGGTTGTTTGCCGCCGATGCCGGAAATTCCGACGGGTGCCACCAGGCGCTCCAGCTCTGCATCGCTAAAACCCATTTTTTTCAACCGACTGCGAAATCTCCGGGCTTTGGAGCGAGAAGCGATCAGCCCGCAGCGACTGTGATCGGATCGCGTCAACACCGCCTCACACAATTCAAAATCAAGTTCATGACAATGGGTCATCACGATAAAAACGCTGTTCTCCGGGGCGCTTTCAACACACTGCACTGGATTGCCGGGCTGCGAGACGGTGAGAAGAGTGGCAGGCCGGGCCAGCAATTCGGAAGGTGAACCTGACGCCAGCTGCGCTATAGCAGCCTGCAGGTATTCTTCGCGCACATCAAACCAGCTCAGACGCAGCGGCAATTCAACCAGGATGCGCATCAGAGCCTGTCCCACGTGACCTGCGCCGAACAACACGACCGACCGATTAACACGATCAAACTGCTCGAACAATAAGGTCACCCGTCCACCACAACACTGGCCGAGATCCGGGCCCAGACTAAAGGTTTTCTGCTGTACACGATGTTCTGCCATCAAGTCGGCTGCGACTGGCTGCCGGCTGGCGATAACATCGTCGGGTGTCTCAGCTGGTGTCTCATCTAGTCCTTGGGCCACCCTTTCGTTGGTAAGCATGTGTTGTGCGTGCAACACAGCCTCATGTTCAAGTCTGCCACCGCCGACGCTGCCGATAGTATCGTCTTCCGTGACCACCATTTTGCTGCCACGATCTCGCGGTGCAGAGCCTTGTACATCGAGGACTGTGACCAAAACGTGGGCAACGCCAGCGTCTGCGTAGTGTCCCAACGCTTCAACCCAGCTCATTGATCAGAAACCCCAACATCCGACCCGTCCTCGCTGTTTCGCAGATGGTCGGCCATCTTCCCAAAAGAGACCATCAGCTGATCAGCCAATAGTTGATCGGTAACAGTGGTATCGATAGCTGACTGCATACACCATAACCATTGGTCACGCTCGTCAGCGCCGATTTTAAACGGCCTGTGACGTGCTCTGAGAGCCGGAGAGCCGTAGTTTTCAGCGTACAGCGCAGGCCCACCCAAAAAACCACACAGGAATTTGCTCAGCTTGTCGATCGACCCGAGCAGGTCTTGCGGGTGCATGGCTCGAATGCCGGCAGCCTCGGGCGAGGTGTCCATGACACGGTAAAATTCACAAACCAGCTCAGCAACTGCTGTCTCGCCACCTATACTCGCGTACAGTGAATATTGACTGACCATGTGCACCTACCTGTTTTGACAGGCGGATTTTAGCGCTTCCGCGACCTTCTGGCAGTCATTTTGCTGTGATAGTGGGTTTTGATGGTTATCCGACAGGATTCCACGCCCCTTGAGCATTATATTCTGTATAATTGCGCCCTTTTTCACACGCCACCCTGGCTTAATGCCAGCGGCAGACCGGACCTTCCAGGTGATTCAAAAACTCAGAAATATCGCAATCATTGCTCACGTCGACCATGGCAAAACCACGCTGGTCGACAAGTTGCTGCAGCAATCAGGCACCCTGGACGCCCGCATGGCGCCCCAGGAACGCATGCTCGACTCCAATGATCTGGAAAAAGAGCGTGGTATCACCATCCTGTCCAAAAACACAGCGATCAACTGGAACGACTACCGTATCAATATCGTTGACACTCCCGGGCACGCCGATTTCGGTGGTGAGGTCGAGCGCGTGCTCAGTATGGTGGATTCGGTGCTACTGCTGGTGGATGCTGCCGAAGGTCCGATGCCACAAACGCGATTCGTGACGCAAAAAGCCTTTGCCATGGGATTCAAGCCCATAGTCGTCATCAACAAAATAGATCGCGATGGTGCTCGACCGGACTGGGCTCTGGATCAAACATTTGATCTGTTTGACAATTTGGGAGCCACCGACGAACAACTCGACTTCCCGGTCATTTATGCGTCAGCCATCAACGGTTATGCAGGTGTCAATCCCGATGTCGACAGCGGCGACATGACAGCGCTGTTTGAAGCCATTATCGAATCGGTACCGGCTCCCGAGGTTGATTTGACCGGGCCTTTGCAAATGCAAATTTCGTCTCTGGACTACAGCAGCTATGTCGGCGTTATCGGCATTGCGCGAATCAAGCGTGGCAATTTGTCGGTAAACCAGCAGGTCAAGATTGTCGATACCGACGGCAAGCAACGTTCAGGCAAGGTTTTACAGGTACTTGGCTTTCATGGCTTGAACCGTGTGGAGGTACCCAGCGCCCATGCTGGTGACATCGTGGCCATGACAGGCATAGAAAACCTGCACATTTCCGATACCATTTGCGATCCCAGCACTGTCGAGGCATTACCTCCACTGACAGTAGACGAACCGACCATCAGTATGTCCTTCCGGCCCAATTCCTCACCGTTTGCCGGCAAGGAAGGCAAATACGTCACCAGCCGCAATATCTGGGATCGCTTGCAGCAGGAGCTGTTGCACAACGTTGCATTGCGGGTGGAACGCACGGAACAAAGCGAGACCTTCCGGGTTTCAGGTCGAGGTGAATTGCACCTGTCGGTGTTGATTGAAAATATGCGGCGTGAAGGCTACGAGCTTGCGGTAGGACGACCCGTTGTTATTACACGCACCGACAACGGCAAAATTGAGGAGCCTTACGAGCGGGTTACCATCGACGTTGAGGAGCAGCATCAGGGCGCTTTGATGGAGAAAATGGGCGAGCGTCGTGGCGATCTGAAGGATATGGTCCCGGACGGCAAAGGTCGCGTACGCCTGGACTACATTGCGCCAGCACGCGGCATGATCGGCTTTCGTACCGAATTCCTGACCATCACCTCCGGTACCGGACTGATCTACAGTGTTTTTGAACATTACGGTCCGCAGATCAATATGCAAATCGGGCAGCGTCGTAACGGGGTTCTGATATCCAACGGCCAGGGCAAGGTAGCGGGATTTGCATTGTTCAATCTGCAGGAGCGTGGCAGGTTGATCATCGGTGCCAATGCACCGGTTTATGAGGGCCAGATTATCGGCATACACTCACGTGACAATGACCTGACCGTCAACTGCCTGAAGGGTAAACAGCTGACCAATGTGCGCGCCTCCGGCACCGACGAAAATATCGTGCTGACACCGCATGTGCAGTTCTCACTGGAGCAGGCTCTGGAATTTATCGATGACGATGAGCTGGTAGAAGTCACCCCGGAGTCGATCAGAATCAGAAAGCTACATTTGAGCGAAACGGATCGCAAGCGCCACTCACGGGCTGCCAAAGCCAGTTAAACAGAGTGGTTTAAAGATATGCCTGTCCTGGCAGTGCAGCCCTCTTCAGTACTGTAATGTTCAGTACTGTAATGTTCAGTACTGCAATGCCCAGTACTGGACTCGATCACAGTCCAGATTGAGCAGGATCAAGCCTGCTCTGCTCCACCCTACTCCACTCAAACCTAACCAAGCCAACACCGATCAGGGTGGCTGGCCTCAGCGTCCGGCAGGCAACCATACTGCTGATTAGAACTCCCGATACCGGAGCCACAAGGACGTCATCATCCCGACCCCGGCTTCCACCCACCCCCAGGTACGCCAGGCTGCCAAACGAAAGCCCGGCTGGCATCGCAGCGAAAACGTTATTTGAAACACCAGGTCTCCAGAGCCGGGGAAAATGGTAATAAACAAAAGTGTGAAGTGTGGTTTGTGAATCCGGACAACGTGTCATTGCGAATACCGGAATCAGTGGGTGTCCCGGTTTGAGCGAATACTACCGTTTTCAACGCCAGGTGACGGATTTATCAACCAAAGCGCTTGTTGAAGACGACTTTCTGACAACCGATCGGCACAGTCTGGCCAATCACCGATAGCGCGACCGAATCTATCGCTTTCCAGTGGGTAATGTGGTTAAATCTTGCGTGTTAACTGTTTTACAGTTCACAGACTGGTAGTGTTGATCGACGCTTCCGGAGATGGATAAGTTGCATCGATTGACTCTCAAGTTGCTTCGGCAACGCACTGTGCAGACAGTAATTCTGTTTAAAACCCTGTTGATGAAGCAGGGACAGAAATTGCCAGCTCGCAGTCGCCGCCCAGCAATGTTGCATCGCTCTGAAACTTAACGATGAAGTCGTCAGCGTTGTCAGTCATTTAAATCAAAGGTCCTGCTGTCACCGGTCCAGAGCAGGTTCCTGTTTCCGATTCGGACCCGTTTGGAGGAAAAACGTGAAGAAAAACCTTCTGAAGAAAGCCGGGCTGGTTGCTGGCGTAGCACTGCTAGCCAGTGCCGTTGCCAACACAGCTCACGCCAAGAAAGTTCGCTGGAAAATGCATGGAGCTTTTGGTTCCAACGTTGCGGTTATTGGACCTCCAGGCCCTCGTATCGCTGACGCTGTTCGAAAGATGTCCGGCGGTGATTTTGATATTAAATTTTTCGAGCCGGGCGCACTTGCCGGTGGTTACGCTTACTACGATCCGGTCAGCCAGGGTGGTTTCGAAGCTGCCTGGGGTACACCGGGCGCAAACCAGGGCAAGAACTCAGCATTTGCATTCGCATCAACCTGGCCATTTGGCCCAGGCGTAGGTGAGTTTCTGGCCTGGATCAAGCACGGTGGCGGTAACGAGTTGATCTCGGAGCTGTATGCTCGTGACAACATCAAGTACCTGTTGTGCGGATTTATCTCTCCTGAAACTTCAGGTTGGTTCCGTGAAGAAATTACTTCTCTCGATCAGCTGAAAGGCCTGAAAATGCGCTTCTTCGGTGTTGGTGCGAAGGTAATGCAGAAGTTCGGCGTATCAACCCAGCAGCTGGCTGGTGGTGATATCTACCCGGCACTCGAGCTCGGTACTATCGACGCGACCGAATTCTCAATGCCTGCAATCGATCGTTCATATGGCTTCTACCAAATCGCGAAGTACAACTACTTCCCGGGTTGGCACCAGCAAGCTACCACCAACGAACTGTTGATCAACATGGACAAGTGGAATGCACTGCCTGAAGCGTATCAAGCCATGCTGGAAACTGCCTGTGACGCCAATATCGCACAGCAGTTTGCTGATGGTGAAGCTTCACAGTTCCAGGCAATGATCGACAACGAAGGCGACGGCGTGCAAAACAAAGTATGGCCTGACGAAATCCTTGATCAATTCCGCGCAGCATGGGAAGAGGTTCTGGAAGAAGAAGTCAGCTCCAATCCTGATGCCAAGGCTATGTGGGACAGCTATTCAGCTTTCCATGAGAAGTACAAGGTCTGGGGTGAGCGCGGTTACCTGAAGTAAAAACTGCTCCATCGCTATAATCGCAGCGCATCTTTCTGATGCGCTGCTTTTTTTTCCAGTCACGACAAGACGTCAAACAAGGCGCTACTTATGAACGGTATTCTGAAGCTGGCCCGTAAATTTGATTCCATTACCCGTACGGCCGGACTGTGGGTGGGGTGGGTCATTATCCCGTTGATTTTCACCATCATGTTTGATGTCATCACTCGAAAGATTGATGCCACACGACTGTATTTTTCCGGATGGACAGCAGATTACGGAATTTCCGTCTCCACCATTTTGCAAGATCTGCAGTGGCATTTTCATGCCGCGCTGTTGATGTTTTCCTTTGGCATCGGGTATCTGTATAACGCCCATGTCAGAGTTGATATCTTTCGCGAGATGTTGTCACGCCGCAGCCAAGCCTGGCTTGAGATGATTGGCCTGATTATTCTTGCACTACCTTTCCTTTTTATGATGATCAAGTTCAGTGGTGACATGGTCTGGTTGTCCTGGAAACAGGGAGAAGGATCGGATTCCATGACTGGTATACCCATGCGCTATATACCCAAGTCATTTATGGTGATCGGTTTTGTGCTTGTACTGTTCGCGATTTTAGCCACCATATTCAGGTTATGGGGTTTTCTGTTCGGGACGCAGGAAGAGCAAGACACAGCCATTTCTGAACTGGCAATATTTTCTGATCAGTCCACCGCACTGGCTGAAGCCCAACGTGAAGCGGAGGAACTATTGGCCCGTGAGCGCGCGGCTGATGTTGCCGCCGGCCACGAACAACAACAATAAGGAATCGAGGCAATGTGGGAAATAGTCTACGACCATCTCTATGAATATATCGGCGCGTACATGTTTCTGGTACTCGCGCTCACACTGTTCACCGGGCTGCCTGTTGCAATAGCACTGGGTGGCGTATCCACTATTTTTGGCCTGGTGGCCTGGCAGCTTGAGTTTGTTGATTTTGCTGTTTTCTACCAGGTTATCCAGCGAGTCTGGGGTGGTGACGGCGCTTCGGGTGCAGTACAAAACCCGATTCTGGTGGCCATACCGTGTTTTGTCTTTATGGGCACCATGCTGGAGAAATCCAAGGTTGCGGAAAACCTGCTGCATATTCTGCAGGTGATGCTGCGCCGCGTCCCTGGCGGCCTTGCACTGTCGGTGACAGTGATGGGTACCATCATGGCAGCTACCACTGGAATTATCGGGGCCTCGGTTGTGATGATGACCCTGCTGGCACTGCCTACCATGCTCGGACGTGGTTACAGTCCAGCGCTGGCAACCGGCACCATTGCATCGAGTGCGACCCTGGGCATATTGATTCCCCCCAGCATCATGCTGGTATTGATGGCCAACCTGCTGGCAGTATCGGTAGGTAACCTGTTCATCGGCGCCATCTTGCCCGGGCTGGTATTGTCCGGCTTGTACTTCCTCTACATCATCACGGTCAGCACGATCAATCCCTCAGTAGCGCCTCCGATGCCCAAGGATGCGATCGTCCTCGAACCCACTAACAAGAGCAATGTGATTTTGTATCTTGCGGTGGCTGCAATCACCATTGGCATAGCTGTCTTCCTGACCAAATCCGGCATCCTTGCCAGCGTCAATTGGGGCCTGATGGCTTTCTTTGTCATCTTTATCGCATCAATGGCAATCGGGAAAATGGAAGGTAATTCCTTGTGGGGTGGAATCCTGCTGGGATTTGTACCCCCTATCTTTTTGATCGTTATGGTACTGGGCTCCATCTTTGGAGGTTGGGCCACACCGACTGAAGCTGCCGGTGTCGGTGCTTTTGGTGCGATGGTTCTCGCCGCCTTCAACGGCACACTGACCAAACGAGTGCTGAAGGATGTGGTTGATCGCACGACGCTGACTACGGCCATGATCTTTTTCATCTTCGTGGGAGCAACCGCGTTCTCCACCATTTTCCGTAATGTCTATGGTGAAGACCTGATTATCGAGTTTATTGAATTTCTGGACCTTGGCCCTTGGCATCTGCTGATATTGCTGATGTTCGTTATATTTCTGCTGGGATTTTTCTTCGACTTTCTGGAAATTATTCTGATCATCCTGCCGGTTTTTGCCCCGGTTATACGTACACTGGCTCCGCACTTTGCAAGCCATCTGGGACTGGAGGCACCTACGAACACGGCCGCCACCCAGTACGTGGAGGCGCAAGTCATATATTGGTTTGCGATATTGGTGGCGACGAACTTGCAGACGTCGTTCCTCACGCCACCCTTCGGATTTGCGTTGTTCTATATGAAAGGGGTGGCTCCTTCGGTAGTCAAAATGCAAGAGATCTACCGGGGCATCATCCCGTTTGTAGGCTTGCAGGTGGTGGGTATTCTGATCGTATTGTTCTTCCCGCAACTCGCCTTGTGGTTACCTGAACTTGTCTTTGGCAAGAGCGCCGGCGGATGACGAACCGCTCAAATAAGTGATCAAAAAAGACCCGCAAATGCGGGTCTTTTTTTTGTTCATCGGTTTCGTCTGGCTTGGATAAATTAAGTGGGATAATTGGGGAGGCGTATCAGAGTGAAACGAGTGCCCCGAATTTATTCCAGAGTCTCAAATTATTCAAGACCCGGGGGTACTTCTATGCCGTGCGGTGTGCGCAACTTGATAACGACTGCAACTCCGACCAGCATGGACATCAAGGCCAACAACTGCAGAACAGTACTGGCACCACCTAAAGTATCCATTGCATAACCCACCGGTAAAGGTGCGATAGACGCACCGACAACCCCTGTCATCTGCCCAACCCCCTGCACCGAACCCAGATGGGCACGGCCAAAATAACGCGGCCAGATGTAACCAAACATGGTTAGCATAAACGCATTGGTCAAGCCGAAAATTACCGCATAGATGACGCCGGTAGCGAAGCTGTCAACCTGAGTGATAGCGATCAACGCAAACCCGATCAGAAACATTTCGATGGCAACCACATATCGTGTACGCACGTTATCGTACAACTTGCCTATCAAGGGCATGGTCAGGACCATGGTCATGGCAGACACCGAGAACAACCGGGCAGCCTCGGCACTGTCCAGGCCCTGCTCCGAAAGTACAGACACCTGAAAAAAATGAAGTACGGTGACCAGGCCACCAACGACAAACCAGACACCACAAATAATGTAAAAAGCCGTTTCCTTTTTGGCTTGCTCGATGGTCAAACCTGACAACACCGGCTGCTCATCGTCAAGCGACGGAACATCACCACCATCAATGGCCAGACCGATAGCTTCCGGCTTGTCAAAGACGAGGAAGAGCACAGGTGGAATCATGATCAGCCAAGTCATCATTCCCAGAAAAATCCAGGCGGTACGCCAGCCATAGCGATCTATCAGGAACTCACCCAACAGAGGGTGAACCGCCATAGAGGCAGCAAACCCCAAGCCCATCAAGCTCATGGCAAAACCGCGCCGTGCAAGAAACCACTGCGAGACAAGGTTTGCGGCGGTCATCATGGTTGACCCCTGCCCCATAAACCTGAGCATGGCAAAGCCAATCGCCAACCAGATAAAGTTCATCGCTGCGCCGAAAAACATACACGACAGACCCAACAACAGACTAACCCCGATAAACGTCACTCTGGGGCCAAAGCGGTCCAGTAGCTTACCGGCTCGGGGCAACAGAAACGCTGCTGCGAGCGTCGCCACGGCATAGGCCGTCGCGATGGCAGTTTTTGAAATATCCAGATCACGACTGATCGGATCAATAAAGACAGAAAACGTATAAGACTGCCCCGGGCCACTGCAGAACATGGCGATGCCGGCCACAAACACAATCATCCAGCCATAATAAAAGTGGCCAGATGACGCAGCGACAGCTTTGTTTCGGATGGTTTGAATCAACTATTTTTCCCCTTTTCGATCGCAACGCTACCACGGCGCTGCTGAATCACGGTGCTACCGGACCATAATGCTGCTGAATTCTCGATTATCAGTGATCAGACAATCACAATGATCGGCCGCATAACGTGTAGAGCAAATGATATTTCACCAGCACCCAGTCAAATGACATAATAAAATGACTGATCAATTTTCACCCGAGCTCACCATGAAAGCTATACAGCTAGTATCTCACGGATTTCCAGCCCAGGCCTGTCAGTGTGTGGATGTGCCGGAGCCGGAATTAACCCGGCCAGTTGATATCAAAGTAAAAATGATGGCAAGTGCAATCAACCCGGCGGACCTGCTCATCTTCGAAAACCGTTATCCCGGACCCGAGGTGCTGCCGGCACAAGTGGGTATCGAGGGTGCCGGAATTGTCGTTGAAACAGGCACGGATGTTAGCGAGTTTGCCGTCGGTGACCATGTTCTGAGCCTCGGCCGCAGTAACTGGGCTGAATTTGTGGTTGATGAAGCCAGTCGTTTTATCCCGCTACCCAAGGCGCTGTCTTGGCAGGACGCCGCGCAACTGAAAGCCAATCCACCCTCAGCGCATCTGATGTTAACTGACTATGTTGATCTGGACAAAGGTGACTGGGTGATACAAAACGCAGCCAATTCGGCAGTAGGTCGCCATGTCATCAGCTTTTGCAAAGCACGGGGACTACGCAGCGTCAATCTTGTCAGAAAACAAACCCAGGTTCAGGAACTCGAACAATTGGGGGCTGACTGTGTGCTGGTGGACGAGCAACCAGCCAAAAGTGGAAACATCAGCTCGAAAGTGAGAACCGCGATTGGAGACGACGCCAATGTTCGATTGGGAATCGATGCTATCGGCGGCAAAGCCACCGCCAAACTGGCAGATTGCCTCAGCAACAGCGGCACAGTCGTTAACTACGGATTCCTGTCCGGTGATCCCTGCGAATTCACCCCTTATCACACGATCATCCATAACCTGACTCTGAAAGGCTTTTGGCTGGTCGGCTTTATGCAACGTTCAGAGCGGCAACAAATCATAGACATGTACCAACAAATGAGCAGCGCATTTATCAACAAGGAACTCAACGTACCTGTTGAAGCTCAATATGCCCTGACTGACTCAGCAAACGCCCTGGCCCACGCGGCTTCTGAACACCGCACCGGAAAAATCCTTTTTGATATGACCTTGGACACCCACAATTTGTAAAATTCAAGACACCCATAAATTTCCAACTTGTGGGTGTCCACATTTAACTCAACAGAACATGTGTTGACAATTTGACTAATTCACGGGATATTACTCTCGAAACTTCAGACCACAGCTAAAAGGAATTAGCTATGCCTACCCCTCGACGACGTCAGGTCTGCCTTGACGTAACACCCTTCTATCATTGCGTTACGCGGTGTGTACGACAAGCATTTCTTTGCGGGTTTAATAAATTCACCAACACTAGCGCTGACCATAGGCGCAATTGGATTGAAGACAGACTTCTATTACTAAACGAAGTGTTCTGCATCCAGGTGGTTGGCTATGCAGTTATGTCGAATCACTATCATGTTGTACTCAAGGTAGATCGCGAACTGGCAAACCAATTAAATCGCGACGAAACTATCGGGCGGTGGCTGAGACTGTACAAAGGTCCGGAACTAATGCAGAGATATGCGAAAGGTGAGTCGCTAAGCCAGGTGGAGCTTCAAAAACTGGACAAGATCGTAGCCAACTGCAAAGCAGAGTTACATTCCATCAGCAGATTTATGGGCAACCTCAACGAACATATAGCTCGTCGTTCAAATTCGGAAGATCAATGCACTGGTCGATTTTGGGAATCGCGATTCAAACTACAAGCAATTCTGGACTTACCTGCGTTGTTGCGCACCCTTTGTTACGTCGACTTAAATCCCGTTCGGGCGAAGGTGGCCGAAACACCAGAAAAATCCCAACATACCTCAATAAAACGGCGATTGGAAAAGCCGGCTCATGGGCTGATGTCATTTCGAAGAAACAATTCAATTGGCAGTAAAAAAGAAAACCATGTTAAGCGTGAAGTTCCCATAGAACACGAAATTCCCATCCCCTTCCAAGCCTATCTGGATCTGCTGGACTGGACAGGTAGGCAATTAAAAACAAATAAACGGGGTAGAATTGATGCACAAGCGGCACCAATCATTGAACGAATCGGATA
>CALFCE010000080.1 GCA_937951215.1 uncultured Granulosicoccaceae bacterium | reverse complement strand
AGACTGCAAGCCCTTTGAACGGGCCTGATTTTTGCGACTTCACCGTTATCTGCTACGTCTGAAAGTGTCAAAACCGATGACTGAAAATCCTCCCAAAGGTCGTTGTTCTCATCTGTCTGCTTGGCCGATGATGGTGTCGTTGTCAGTGCTGTTGTTGGCCGGGTGTGGTGGAAGTACCAGCGATAGTGCATCTGACGGTCATTCACATTCGCATGGTGTGTCCGATATTGTGCCGGGTGTCTGGCCACCCCAACTTGCTGACATCTCGAATGAGCGATCAATCGCGCTTCCTGTGCGAAACCGTGGTGCTGACGCGGTGGTAGCTTCTGCTCGAAGTTCTCTATTGAACAACCCGAATATCCAGTCGTTACTGGGTAGTCGATATGCAGAATTTGAATCCACAGCAGGTGGTTTAAAAGATGATTTTGTTGCCCGGTTTGTTTTTTACAACTATCTGGACAACACCACGATTGATGTATCGTTTACCAGTGATGCTTCGATTGAACATGAAGTATTCCCTGCTCAGCAATATCAGCCATCAGAAAATACCAATGAAATCGAGCAGGCGATCAACATCGCTGCTGCTCAGTTTGAATCCGATAACATTAATCTGGCTGGGCTTACAGGAACCGCGATGTTGGCCTTTCCGGCACTGGCAGGTCAACAAGCAGTAACGACCGACAACCAATACTATGCTGAGCGAGTGTTGTATGTAACTTTTGGTGCTGGTGATGGTGCAGAACCTCAATACCGCGCCTTGGTTAATCTCAGCCAGCAAAATGTGATATCCAGTGGGGAGATTCTGTAATGAGTAACCTTATCGGAAGCGGTGGTTGTCTGTTTTTGTCACGTAGCTTGTTTGTGCTGTGCCTGTTTTTCTCCACTACATCGCTGGCAGCTGATATCGACTGGGAAGGTTGGTCATTTGACTGGAGTACTGATGACAGTTCTTCTGGCCTGGTGTTGACTGATGTCGGTTTTAACGGCGAGAAAATTCTGGCAAAAGCCAGTATGCCAGTGATGCGTGTCGAGTATCTGGATGACGTATGTGGGCCCTACGCCGACATCTTGTCGCCTTACAATCTGCGGCGTGCTTCTCAGGGTGCACCGAACAGTAGTTGCAATAATCAATCGGTATGTACACGAGAATTTACCCGAGCCGGCGAACGCATGTTGGAAGTCGGCTCCAACTGGCAAATTGGTGAGTACCAGATTTATCAAACCTATTATTTCAGCGAACAGGGTTATATTGATGCCCGTGTTTATAGTCGTGGACTTCAGTGTCAGATAGATCACAGTCACCATCCGCACTGGATGTTCGATTTTGATATTGGCGACTCTGACAACGATATGATATTTGCTGATGGTCAACAGCGGATCAACGAGTTTAATGATCAGAAGACTGCGACTAACCAATGGATCATCCGGGACAAGGTCACTCAATCCGCGGTTCGGCTTGTACCTTCGGCTGACGATGGAATGCCTGACAATTTCTCGCAGTGGGATGTGGCTGGCCGTGCTTATCAATCGGTAGAAGTCGCGCGCTGGCGACATGGGGCGAGAGGTGAGATTGGCGATCTCTACAGTAATGGTGAAAACCTGGACGGAAACGATATCGTGTTCTGGTACGTTGCCCACTTATCGCACTCGGCTTCTGAGGGATCAAACATCTGGCATGCATCCGGGCCGCGCATCGAGGTGATTTCCACAGACAGCCCGGAACCCGAACCAGAGCCGGAACCCGAGCCGCCTGTGCAGCCACCGGAGCCTGGTAACCTGCTTGTTAATGGTGGTTTTGAACAGGGCAAGGCGGGTTGGTTCGATTGTGGGGCTGAACAAAATACTGTGGCAGATAGCGCGAGTGTGGCGTCGGGTACAGGTTCCATGAGAATAGTAAACGGGGGTTGCCTGTATCAGGAAATACCAGCCAATGCAGGTGATGAGATGACGCTGTCCTGCGAAGCTGATCGAAACGGTGCGGCATGGACCATAATGGAACTAAGCTTTTCGGATGCTTCCTATAATGTTCTGGCCACCAATACAGCCCAAATCAGCAGCCAGAACGGGTTTGTCAATTATCAGAAGTCTGCGATCGCCCCGGCCAGCAGCAGCTATGCTGTTGTGGTGCTGTATTCTGAAGATGAAACCTATTTCGACGATTGTCGGCTGGAGTTGGGTAACACGATTCCGGTGCCACCGCCAAACCAGGCGAACAATCTTTTGTCAAACGGTGATTTTGAAAATTCACTGGCTTCCTGGCAATCCTGTGCCTCGGCTAATCTCGTTGGTTTATCGGCTGATGCTTCATCTGGCGAACAAGCGTTAACCATTAACAGTGGTGGATGCCTTTACCAGGAGTTTCCGGTTAATTCTGGCGACACCTATTCACTTGCCTGTCAGGCCAAGCGAAATGGCTCTGCCTACACCAGTCTGCGACTCGCCATGCTGGGTAGTGACTACAGTTCGCTTGCCAGCGATGACAAGGTCATTACCAGCAACAGCTATCAAACCATCAATGCTTCTGCTGCTGCCTCGTCAGATGCATCGATTGGAGTTGCTGTTCTCTATAGCGAAGATCCGGCTCACTTCGATAACTGTGTGGTCAGCAAGCAATAGCTCTACTGCACTGTAGCGTTATTGCATCATTTGCCGTAGCGCTGCCGCTCTGGCATATTCTTCTGTACCGTCTCCGGACTGACGGCCAAGTCAGGTTTTAAGCAAAGCTGACCATGTTGCCGGGGTCGCCCGTGCTCGACAGGAGAAAACGATGGAAGGCTTTGGTGTACACACCAGCATGTGGACAATGCATTGGGACAGGGAAGGTGCGGAGAGAACCATCCCATCGGCAGCTGCCTACAAAATGGATTTTATTGAAATAGCACTGCTGAATACAGCTATTGTCGATCCACCGCATACCCGTGATTTACTCGAAAAGCATCAGCTGCGAGCGGTCTGTTCCCTGGGGCTGCCACAAGAGAGTTGGGCCAGTGTCAACCCTGATGGTGCTATCGAGTATCTGAAAGTTGCGCTCGATACTGCTGCTGAATTGGGTGCTGAGGCTTTGAGTGGTGTTACCTATGGCGGAATTGGAGAGCGCACTGGTGCGTCGCCAACACAATCAGAATATGACAATGTGGCTCGCGCGCTGGAGGCAGTCGCCCGGCACGCCAAGAGCCGGGGTCTTGCGTTTGGTATCGAACCTGTCAATCGATATGAAAATCATCTGATCAACACGGGTTGGCAAGCTCGCGAAATGATTGAGAGAGTTGGTGCAGATAATATGTTTATACATCTCGACACCTACCATATGAACATCGAGGAAAAAGGTGCAGCCAACGGAATTCTCGATGCACGTGATCATTTGCGCTATATCCACCTCAGTGAAAGCGATAGAGGTACACCGGGGGAGGGCTGTTGTGATTGGGATGAAATCTATGCCGCGCTTGCAGCAATCGGCTTCAAGGGTGGGCTCGCAATGGAAAGTTTTATCAACATGCCCCCCGAAATCGCCTACGGACTCGCGGTGTGGCGTCCCGTAGCTGAGTCTTTCGAAGAAGTGATGGACAAAGGCCTGCCTTTTTTACGTAACAAGGCTGCTCAGTATCGGTTGATATA
>CALFCE010000079.1 GCA_937951215.1 uncultured Granulosicoccaceae bacterium | reverse complement strand
TTCCGTTTTATACCTGATATGGCCTGACAGGTCGCTTGTGTCTGCCGACTTGACGATCAGCGGGATCGACAGGTTTTCAGCCGGTGACAGGCGATGCCGCAGCATCCTCCAGAGCGAAGATTGACGTCGTCAATCAGAGGTTTTACATAAGCGTAGCTCACAGCGAAGTGTAACGCAGAGTCCGTGCCGGAAGAATGCGGTGTAAAGGGACTGGTCATGCTGACCCGGCCATTTGATGTATCCAAGTGTGAAATAATCGAAAAATTGTGCGGTGCTGCAGGTATTTGCGTCAAAATAACAAGCAGCGAGCAGCGCGGGTTCGCTTTTGTGCTTGAAGCGTTTGATAAAATTGACCAGTTCGCTCGTCGACAGCTCGCCACAGATGACAAACCCGGCAGCTCCAAACCGGCAGAAACGGAACGCTTCAGGAATAGTCGCTGTCCTACTTGCTATTGGCCACTGCCAAGGTGTTATCACAGGGACAAACCCGCCGCAATAAATGACTGGCGGGATAGACCAAGGTACCAATACTGATGGATATAACAAGAATACCAATCAAAACGGATACTGCAACGGTCGCGTTTGCGCCCAACGCCCCGGTACGTGCCTGTTCCCGTGAAGGCTGGTCTGCCCGCGCGGTGACCAGAATCCTTGTCGTTCTGCTGTCCGTTGCTGTAAGTGCCTGTACGGATAGTGGAGCAAGTCTCGACAGCGGTGCCAGTGTTGGCAGTTCAGGTGGTAGCAGTTCAGGTGGTAGTGGCGGTACGACCTCTGTCCCGGAGCTGGGTACTGGTCCAACGTCTGTAGGTGACAACAATAGTGCGCCCGAAAGCAGTGGTGTGGTGGATCTCGGGACCGATAATCGACAGGCAGCGAGATTTCTTACCCAGGCGACTTTTGGGCCAACCATGGAGTCTCTTGAAGAGTTCCGGAATCTTGGAGCTGATGCCTGGCTGGATCGTCAATTCAGTTTACCGGTATCCGGCATTTATGATTACACGCGAGCCAACAGTAACGGAAGTGGGCGCGATTCCCGTCATGAGGCGTGGTGGAACAACGCGCTTGATCGGGAAGATCAGTTGCGGCAACGCATGACATTTGCATTGAGCCAGATCTTTGTCATATCCGATCTGGACAAGGCCCTGTCGAATCGGCAGTACGGAGTGGCTGATTACTATGACATGCTGGCACGTAATGCATTCGGTAATTACCGGCAGTTGCTTGAAGAGGTGACCTTGCATCCGGTCATGGGGGTTTACCTGACCCACATTCGTAGTGAAAAAGCCAATCCGGAGCTTAACATCAGGCCGGATGAAAACTACGCGCGGGAGGTCTTGCAACTCTTTAGTGTTGGCTTGAATCAGCTACAACTGGATGGCAGTCAGATTTTAGCCGACGGCAGACCAGTGCCGGTTTACTCTCAGCTCACAGTCGAAGAGTTTGCCAGAGTCTTCACTGGCTGGAACTACACCGGAGTTTCCTGGACGGCGACCAATATTCCCAATCAATCTTTTATCGACCCGATGAGCCCGGTCGATGAATTTCATGATTTCGGGGAAAAAATCTTGCTCGATGGTGCCGTTGTACCTGCCGGGTTGTCGCCGCGAGAGGATCTGGCAGCTGCGCTGGATAATATTTTTCAGCACCCGAATGTCGGGCCTTTCTTCGGTAAGCTACTGATTCAGCGCCTGGTCACCAGCAACCCTTCTCCTGCTTATGTGCAGCGTGTAGCGTCTGTTTTTAACGATAACGGAGCAGGGGAGCGTGGCGATCTTGGAGCCGTGCTGGAAGCCGTTTTAATGGACCCGGAAGCTCGCAACGACCCGGGTAACAACCCGGTCTATGGAAAGATTCGCGAACCCTTGATCAAGCTTGCTCATTTTTTCCGCGCTTTCAACGCTTTTCCGGGACCCGAGGCCAACGGCGTGCATCGTACCGCAAGCTTTGCACTGGAACGGCTGGATGAGATGACGGGACAGGCACCGCTGCGTTCGCCTTCGGTGTTTAATTTCTTTCAGTCGGATACACCATTGAGCCCTGCCGATTCGCTGGTAGCGCCTGAACTGCAGATCATGACTGAAGCCAATTTTGCCAACACCCACATTAACTTTCACTATCAGGTGTACCGTTTCACCACGCGAGCGAACCTGAATGATGACAACCCCAGAGCCACGCTAATTGATATTGAACCGCTGGTTGACCTGGCTGCCAACACCAGTGATTTGCTGGACTGGCTGGATCTGGTTTTCTTTAGCGGTGCGATGCCTCAGGAGCTGCGGGACAATATCCAGATAACCCTGAGTGAAATTGATGGCGGCAGTGATGCCGGGCGCTTTGCCCGTGCCCAGGATGCACTGTTTCTTGCCACGTCGGCACCGGCATTCAGCATCCAGCGTTAGCGCCTGCAAATCTCACAAGACTCCTGCCACCACAGAATAACTATAAAATTACGAGGGAATGAGGATGAAAAAATCCGTTAATCGCACACGACGCAACCTGCTCAAGGGTATTGCGAGCCTGCCGTTTATAAACGGTGTTGCCATGACAGGGGCCGCCCTGAATACCAGCGTGGCAACTGCGATGGGTAGTTGTACGCCGAAATCCCTTGTGTGTATTTTTCTGGCAGGCGGTGCGGACTCCTTCAACATTTTCATTCCGGGTGGTGATCGCTATGACGACTATCGTCTGGTTAGAAATAGTCTCGGGGTCGATACTGATCAACTGATCGAGGTCTCGGACTCAAGATTGGGGTCGCTCGCTTTTAACAGGGCCACGGATAGTCTGGCGGACTTGTATGGTGAAAATCGGCTGGCAGTCGTGTCGAACTGTGGGCCACTGATCCGGCCGACCACACGGGCTGATTACGAAAACGGCATTCAGTTACCACAGAGTTTGTTTGCCCATGATACACAGCAAAAATTGTGGCAAAACGGAGCCGGTTTTGTCGGCGGCGGAGCGGGTATTGGCTGGGGCGGACGGATCGCTGAGTATGCTGCGCAATGTAATACCGATGCGATTGTCTCACCGGCATTTTCGATCAACGGTGCCAATCTCTGGCAGACCGCGCTCGCGACTAACTACATCACTGTCAAAGCGGGTGTGCCGGTCAGGCATATGGAAGGCTACAACAATATATCCGAGTGGGTTTCGGGCCGCAGACTTAATCGCATGGGTAAAGCGCTTGATGCCAACAACAGTGCGGCGCAGCAGTTATCTCCTTTTCGTCTGGAACAGGAAGTTGGTAAAGCAACCGAACGGGCGGTGCAGGCAACCACCAATCTGCGGATAGCCTTTGAAAATAATCCCGTACCTCAGATGGTCTATGATTCAAGTAATCGGCTTGCACAGCAGCTCCATTACGTGGCACGACTGATAGCAGCTCGAGAGGAATTGGGAATGCGTCAGCAAATCTTTTTTGTACGAATGGGTGGTTGGGATACTCATTCTGATCAGCTTGGACGTTTTCCGGATTTGCTCAGCGGTTTGAATGGAGCGATAGGACCCTTTCAACGTGCAATAGATGAGCTGGGCCTGTCGGAATCAGTGACTTCTTTTACCAGCTCGGATTTTGGTCGTACCTTGACCAGTAATGGTGATGGCACCGATCACGGTTGGGGTGGACATGCGTTTGTGTTCGGTGGTGCTGTTAACGGCGGTCAGGTTATCGGTGACTTACCCAACTATTCCAGCGAAAACAATGAAGACGATACCGGTGATCGTCGCGGTGCTTTTGCCGGGCGTATCATACCGCAAATATCGGTGAGTCAGTACGGTGCTACCATCGCTCGCTGGATGGGTGTTCCGGAAAGTGATCTGTCCACAGTTTTCCCCGATCTCCCCAATTTCGCTCAGACGGATCTCGGCTTCATGTTATGAATTCGGTAGAAGCCTATACTTTTTATGAGCACATTCGTCACCGATTGCCTGTTGCAGAATTTCCGTCCAGCAGCCGGCTTGCCGACAATCTTGCGGAGTTAATTGAAGAGATAGACGTCTTCGTCTTTGATGCTTTTGGTGTGTTGAATGTCGGTGATGAAGCTGTTGCCGGAGCCAGGCTTCGAATTGATTTCCTGAGACAACACTCCAAACAGGTCTTTGTGCTGACTAACGGTGCCAGCAACAATCGCCTGGCAGGCCAGCGTAAATTTGAAAAACTGGGTTTTGAGTTTAGCCCCGACGAAATCATTTCCAGTCGCGCAGCTGCCGAGCAAGCCTTGCTCGATAAACCTCAACATTGGCACTGGGGCATCGCAGCCAGGTCGGATTTTTCCGAACCGGAGCTCGAAGTCAGCTGCTCAGCCTTACTGGATGATCCGCAAGTTTACGAAGACTGCGATGCTTTTTTGTTTCTCAGCTCTTCTGACTGGAATGAGAGTCGACAGCAACTATTGGCCTCGTCGCTTGAACGCAGACCCAGACTCGTTGTGGTTGCCAATCCGGATGTAGTTGCCCCTTTCCCGGGGGGATTTTCACTGGAGCCGGGCTTTTATTCGCATACGCTGGCTGACAATCTGCCGGTGGAGCTGGAGTTTCACGGCAAGCCTTTTGGATCGGTATTTCAAATGCTGGAAGACAGGTTGCAGCAATCGCGGCAACCGGTCGCAGACAAGAGTCGTATTGCCATGATAGGCGATACACTTCACACCGATGTGCTGGGTGCCTGCGCTCGTGGTTGGCAATCGGTATTGGTCACCGACCATGGTCTTTTTCGTGGAATGCAGGCCGATGATTTCATCCGGGCCAGCGAAATCGTGCCGCACTGGATAGTGCCGACTATTTGAGGATTGGCAAGTGAAACAAGTGACCATCTCGGATATCAACAAGCTGGACCAGCAGCGATTTGTCGAGTTGCTGGGTGGTATATATGAGCATTCCCCATGGATTGCCGAAGCTGCCTGGGACGAAGCCGGATTCACCTCTATCGAGACTTTGCATGCAGCGATGGCTCGTTGTGTCGATACTGCTTCCAACGAGCAAAAGCTGCAGTTGTTGCGTGCTCACCCAGAGTTTGCCGGCCGTGAGGCGACAGCCGGGGAGTTGACAGAGCAATCGGCCTCGGAACAATCACGGCTGAGTTTGCAAGCGCTACCTGCAAAAGAACTGGCACAGATGCGTGCACTGAACCGGCAATTTATGGACAAGTTCGGTTTTCCGGGCATCGTCGCTGTGCGCCTGCACAGCTCGGTCGACGAAATCTTCACCGAACTCGAGCGGCGTCGAACAAATGAGGTAGAACAGGAAATGACTGAGGCCGTGGCCCAGGTTCATCACATTGCCCTGTTTCGGTTGATGGATATGATCTCTGATCAATAGACAGATCGGTTACACGCATTTTTGTTCAGCTTGCGCGTTGTTTGCGCGTACTGAGCACCCCATTTCTTTGTAAATTTCCCCGTTTTTTTTATTTGGTCCTAATGTTCCGTTAATTGTTCACTATAGTTATTAGAACAATAGTCAATGTGGAACCCGCCAGGCCATGAAATCTTCTTCGCAATTCGAAAACGATCTGTGCCAACAACTCGAACAAATTCGGTTGGCCCGCAACGTAACCCAGCAGCAGTTGGCTGATAAGGCAGGTGTTTCTCGCGGCACCATCATCCGGATGGAAAAGGGGTCGGGTTGCACGCTGAACACGTTTATCCGCGTGCTTAGCGCATTGTCGCTCGGCGAGCATCTGGAAGAGCTGCTGCCGGCAACTGCATTGCGTCCGGTCGATCGCGTCAGGCGTTCTGAAAAGCCACGGCGTCGTGCCAGGCCCGATGCGATGAAGCATCGCGAAGCTTCATGGCAGTGGGCGGACGAGTCAGTTTCGGGTCCGGCCTGAATCGAAGCCTAATCCAATCCCAATCCGATCCCATTCTGATCCGGGAACAAACCAAGGCCAATCCAGAGCAATCAATCAATATCGGCCGCTACTTTTTCTGAGTGATGAACAATGAGTGATACTGACGTAGTAGTACGTTTATGGGGCCGCGACGTTGCCGCTGCAAGCTGGGCGAACGACGCCGATTTCGCAGTGCTGCAGTACAGTCCCGAGTTCGCGGCTTCGGGTATCGAGCTATCACCATTACACCTGCCGTCATCAACAGAGCCCTATCAGTTTGCATCGCTGACCGGTACGCACGCTTACGGATTGCCGGGTTTGTTGGCAAACCTGTTGCCTGATACAGCTGCGCGGCTTGCCCTGAGAGTGTACTTTGAGCATTATTCGGATGCCCGCGGCCCCGTCGACCCACTACAGTTGGTGACTTTGTCTTCAGTTGCTGCTCAAGGGGCGCTGGATCTTGAATTGGCTGGAGCTGCTACCAGCGGGAACGGGGAGGCTGACTACGATGTTGGTACACCTGAAGAAGCCAATCTGGATCTCTATCATCTTTTTGAACTGAAATCCCGGATCAATCGCCTCGCTGACCTGCCCGCAGCGCAAAATGCCGATGAGCTGAGCACAGAATTGGCCAGCGGCACCTCGATCGCGAGTGATTCCGTGCTGTCTATGCAGGAGTATCAGGCGCAACACTGGAAACAGCTTGCCATGTGCTCACTGGCGACTGGGAGAAATCAAAGCGACCCCGAAACCACCTGTGCCCTGTCCCTGGCCTGTGAATGGAACAGTGCATCAGGTGAGTTACGAGCGCCTGATGTTAGCGCAGGCTGTGAATTTGAATCTTGGATTTTCAAGGTATATCCCAAAAATTTGCCCGATCATGAAGAGGGCGATTTAGCGTTGCAGGAAATTCCGGTGCGTCTTGAATACAGCTTGAATTTACTGGCTCACGCGGCCGGGATAGCAACAGCTGAGTGCCGGATGTACCCGTTCAGAGATGCAACAGGACAGGGTCAGGGATCAGCTGTGAACACTTTGGAGCCCGATAGCAAAGATGTTGGTGCTGCGCTGGCACTGGCAACCCGCCGCGCTGATCGCACTTTGAGTGGTGAGCGTTTGCATAGCCTCGATTGGCTCTCACTGGTTCATGGCTATGTCAGCGGAAATTCGACAGAGAGTGAATTAAACAGTTGGTCGGAGTTAATCAAGGCTGCGAGGCGTTTGGGACTGTTGCGTTTTGATATCGAGCAACTTTATACGCGAGCGGTTTTTCAAGTCTTGTTGGGAACGGTACCGGTGCATGAGTCGCCCGGTATTGATGAAACATCGAAAGGAGCGGTCATCACAACTGCACTTTTTACCGGTTTGAAGTTTACTATGGCCAAAAACGGACAGTGGAATGTCGCTGTTGCTGATGCGCTGTTTGATCAGTATATCAAAGCCTATGTTGGAGCCACTGGCTGTGAAAACGCGAGTGGTGATGGGGCGCACTCACCGATGCATGCCGTATCAGTCTATGCCCGTAGTGACCACCGGTTGAACGAGCTGTTTGAATCGATGGCGTTTCAAGCGGATATCAAACCAGCTCGCGTTCGCGCCATTCACTCGCGAATAAAAAAGGCGTTTGCGCTATGGCCGCAATTTGCATCGGCTGCCAGGTTGCCAGAGGCTACCTCGGCTTATGTCGCAACGGGTTTCTCCCGACGAACTACCATGCCTAGCGCAGAACCTGCCTGAGTTATAGTCGAACAATAGTCGAGCAATAAAGGCGAGTCTTGCCAGGGTTTGAGGCCGGGACTCGCCCGGTTTCCAGACCTGTGTCACACGATTGTCGATTCCTCCGGCTCTCGTCACATAACCCCCCCTCTTTACTCAATTCAATAGCCTGTCCGGCGCTATAAGTATAGATAAAAAGGTTTTTCGAAACCTGACCAAATAACAACAAAGATAAATGGTCAAGATGAAAGTTCTGGTGGTGGACGACGATCCTGCTGCTCTCTTGATATTGAGCAGTCTGGTTGAAAATCTGGGGTTTGAGGCGATTGAGGTCAGCTCGGCAGATGAAGCCATTGCCGAACTATCACGTCAGGAAGTCTCTCTGGTCTTGTGTGATTGGGAAATGCCGGGTATGGATGGCCCCGACTTCTGCAGGCACATCAGGGCGTCCCAAACACTTGAACGCTATGTTTACTTCATTCTGGTTACCGGTCGTACCGGCCAGGAATCGCTGATTGAAGGCTTGAATGCAGGTGCTGACGACTTTATCAGCAAACCTGTTAACCAGGAAGAGCTCAGGGTTCGCCTGCGTGGAGCTGTCCGGGTTATTGAGCTTGAGCAGACGCTGGACGCGCGAAATCTGAAGCTTGAAGAAGCTAACGAAAAGATTGAAAAAGCCTATCGTACTGTGACCGCAGATCTGCGGCTTGCAGCCGATATGCAGTTTGAATTACTGCCCAAGCAACAACAGCTGCCGAATATGGCGGCCAATTGGGTATTCAAACCAGCCAGCTTTATCGCCGGCGATATGTTTGATTATTTCACGGTAGATGAAGACAGGCTGGTTTTTTACATTGTTGATGTTGAAGGGCATGGAATTCCGTCAGCACTGACATCCTTCGCGGTCAACAATTTGCTAAATCCTTCGCCTCAGGGACTCTGTCAGAGGCATTTGCGTACAGCAGTAGATGTTGATGTGGCGGTTCAGCGCACGGTCGCTGAGCTTAATGCACAGTTTACAAAGTCGGAGACCAGCAACCGCTATTTCACCATGATCTACGGCGTTCTGGATCGCAAGACTGGAAAAGTGACCATGACACAGGCGGGTCATCCCCCGGCTTTGCACTTTTCGACAGTAGATAATGAGGTACACAAAATCGGGGATGGCGGCATGCCGGTTGGCATGTTCGAGCAGGCCGAGTATTCAACGGTAAACTGTCAGATGTGCC
>CALFCE010000078.1 GCA_937951215.1 uncultured Granulosicoccaceae bacterium | reverse complement strand
GGTTTAGTACACCTGCCAAACTGTTCGAACTAAACCGGTATACTGTCCCCCGGTTTTTCCTATCCCTCGTTTTTCCCTGGGCTTTAATCGGTATACTGTCCCCCGGTTTTAGCGAAAGAGTGCTATCGGGACTTTGCAGGCACGAATCATTTGAGTAGTCGTGGATCCGATGATCAGATTGCGGATGCGGGAGTGGCCGTAAGCTCCCATCACCAACATGTCAAAACCCTGCTGCTCTACCGTCTCGGCAATAACGGTTTCAGGCTGCCCGGCCACCACACTTGATTGCACTTGATAACCCGCGTCAGTCAGTGTGCCAACTGCGCGTGACAATGAATCACTTTGCCCCGCATTGTCTCCACTCACATTGATCAGCAAGCACTCTAATCCATGGAATACTTCGCTCCTGGCAATGTGCTCAACCGCCTTGACAGAACTATTACCACCATCAAATGCAATCAGTAGTTTTTCAATTGGCGAGAACGCTCTGGACGTCACCATGACAGGCTTTTTGCACGAGCGTACAACACGTTCCAGATTGGACCCCAAGTGATCCATATCGAGATGAGAGGTTGCACCGCGTTTACCCAGAACAATCACGTCTGCTTTCTGTTCAAGCTCACCAGCTGTCTCGACCAGATGGCCATTGCGCAACGATACCGACACATTGTCAACACCCATGCCGGCCGCTCGTTGTTTCGCCTCTTCCAGTATTTCGCGACCGCGCTTGATAAACAGCTTTGACTTTTGCCCGTCGAGACCAGCCAGCTCCTTTAGCAAAGACGTGCGAGCACCCAATCCGATACTGCCGCTGAAGTCCGAGCTCTCTGTTGCAGCAACACGGCGACCCAGCACATGGCAATAAACAAGCGACCCCTTCGCGCGACTGGCGACCCATGCCGCATGGTCACAAACACTTTGCGTGTAGCCGGAATCGTCCAGCAGCGCGATTACTCTTTTCATTTCTAATGCCCCAAAAGCCGTTCCAGTGCACCGGGCTGATCATGAACACCCAGTTTCTGCACCAACGTCTCACTCGCTTCGTTCAGGCCGATGATCTCGACTTCTGCACCCTCACGGCGAAATTTCAACACCACCATGTCCAACGCGGTAACACTGGAAATATCCCATATGTGCGCGCCCGATACATCGATAACCACAGTTTCCAGCGCTTCCTTGAAGTCAAAAGACGCATTAAACCGTTCAACTGTCGCGAAAAACAACTGCCCTTCGATATGGTAGGTACGTGAGGTGCCGTTCGCGTTTACAGTTGATTCAACACCAAACAGGTTCGAGATCTTCCAGGCGAAAAAGATCGCTGAAAACAGTACCCCGACCAGTACCCCAAGAGCCAGATTGTGCGTGCTGACAACAACAAACACCGTGGCCAGCATCACAATCGAGGAACTGCGCGGATGTTCCCGCAGGTTCTTTATCGATGACCAGCTAAAGGTCCCTATGGATACCATGATCATAATAGCCACCAACGCTGCCATCGGTATCTGCCTGACCCATTCTCCCAAAAACACAATCATCAGCAACAAAAAGATCCCGGCACAGAAACAGGACAAGCGCCCTCGCCCACCCGATTTCACATTGATAATCGATTGACCTATCATCGCACAACCCGCCATACCCCCGATAAACCCGGTTGCTGTGTTGGCAATACCTTGGCCTATGCATTCTCGGTTCTTGTCACTCCGGGTATCAGTCAGTTCATCGACGATAGTCGCCGTCATCAACGATTCCAGCAAACCAACAGCAGCAACAGCGGCTGAGTAGGGAAAAATGATCTGCAGCGTTTCGAAGGTGAGCGGAATATCGGGTAGCAGAAAAACAGGCAGAGTCGACGGCAATTCACCCATATCACCTACAGTACGAACATCCAGCCCAAGCGTCATCGACAGCACTGTAAGTACGATGATGCAGACTAATGGCGATGGGACCGCATTGGTCACACGCGGCAACAAATAAATGATCGCAAGCCCCCCTGCTATCATCAGATAAGTCAGTGGCGGGACGTTAATCAGTTCCGGTAGTTGCGCGACAAATATCAAAATAGCCAGGGCATTGACAAAACCCGTCATCACCGAGCGCGAAACAAAGCGCATCACAAAGCCAAGCTTGAGCAATCCGGCGGCGATCTGCAATAAACCCGCAACCACAGTGGCCGCCAGCAAATACTGCAACCCATGTTCCTTGACCAGCGTAACCATCAACACGGCGGTGGCAGCGGTGGCCGCCGAAATCATGCCGGGCCTGCCGCCTGTAATCGCCACGATCACAGCAATGGAAAAAGACGCATATAAGCCTACCTTGGGGTCGACACCCGCGATGATAGAAAACGCAATAGCTTCCGGGATCAATGCCAGAGCAACCACGAGCCCGGCAAGCACATCAGCGCGCACTGATCCAAACCACTGTTCATGCAATTCAGCCAGAAAGTCAGTTTTCACAGGATTCTCCCAGAAGTCTCCCAAAAGTCTCTGGGACCAGAGGAGCCACAACTTGACTGGAGAGAAGTGATTTACAAGGGGTCGGTAACCACCACAGCTCAGTGGTAGTAGAATTAGTATTCAAGGTAGTGATTCAATTTGTAGGTAACAGGGCCAGCCTGTATTTAGCGAGCACAGTGCTGGTTAAGCCGAGACGGGCGTATTTGCCTCAAAGATCAAAGCACCTGAGGGCAACCACGTATTATAGCATGCGCTCTCAAGGTCATTTACACTAAAACAATCGACTATGGTGCAGTTCAAACAATGCAAACCCGATACAGCTCAAACCAACAAATGAACATCTCAAGTGGATAAGCAACTTGAAAGGCTGATCTCGTTAAAAACCCGCTATCCCGATAATATTGGGGTCCAGAGTTTTGATCACGAGTATTTCCAGAGTCTTGACACCGGGCTGCAAGCTCGCTTGATGCGCTGCCTGAGATCCGGTATCGAAAACCCGGACAGCGAGATGGGTTGTTATGCCTGCCACCACAGCGATTATGACGACTTGAAACCCTTCTTCTCCAAAGTCCTGTCACAGTTTCACCAAGTGGGGCCACAAGCGCATCACCGCAGCAGCTGGGACCTGTCGGCGATACCCGGTTTACTCGAACACGGTCAATTGGATATCACAAGGCTGGGCCTGCCTCCCCTGTCCATGCGAATAAGAACCGCTCGCAACCTCAGCGACTTCCCACTCCCAGGCGGTATGGAACGTAAGGATCGACTGCTGCTGGAGGAGATGATCTTGCCGGTTTTTCTGACCTTGATTAACGATTCCGATTTTGGGGGAAACTACTACTCGCTGACTCCGGGAAGTCACTATCAGATAAGCGAGAACCAATACCAGTCTCTGGTCGGTCAACACCTCATGTTCAAAAGTATGGCTAGCGACCGTTTTCTGCGAGCCGCGGGTATTGCTGAAGATTGGCCTTATGGCAGGGGCTGCTATGTTTCACAGGATCTCAGCTTTATGATCTGGGTAGGTGAAGAAGATCATTTACGGATCATGTGCCTCGAAACAGGGACCCTGCTGAACCAGCTGGTGGATCGCCAGAAGTCCATACTCGATATGATAGAAAATATCGACGGGCTTGAATTTGCCTACTCCGATACGTTTGGTGTTGTCACCTCATGCCCAACCAATCTGGGCACATCGATGAGAGCATCCATTCACCTGCCACTGCCCCACCTTACCGCACAAAATGGTACGGATAAGCTGACAGCATTGGCACGACAGTTTGGGTTGTCGGTAAGAGGGGCCGCTGGCGAGCACACGCCAGCAGGTTCTGATGGTACGGTAGATATTTCTCCTGCGGCACGCTTTTGCGTCACCGAAGCAGAAATCATAGCCACCCTGTTCAACGGATTGCAGCAGCTGCTGGCGGCCGAGTCAAAAGCCGCTTCAACCACACACTAATTCGAAGCAATCTCAAAACAGAGCATCTGCGCAGGATCGATATTGAGACGGCTTCTCGGTATTACCAACGTACTCCCATCCGATGGGCGTCATAGATTGCCGCATGAATGTTACGCGACGCTACCGCGTCACCGAGTCGATACAGTATAAATTCACCCTCCTTGTTATTAACAGGGAAGATATCGCCGCTACTGGTCAGTGCCGCGTAATCGATAGCGCCTAAATTAGTGGATAGCGGCTTTAAGTCAAAATACACTTCATCAGCCGGGGTTGTACCATGCTCGACAACCACTTGATCTACCTCCCGCTCACCGCGCCAATCGTCTGCAAAATCAGAACACAGTACTGCACGTAATCGATTCCCTTCACGATGCACCGATTTGAGCCGGGTATTGGTAGTGACCGTAGCGTTTTTACTTTGCAAGGTTCGCATGTAGCCTACGAAATTCAAGCCACCCATTTCGGGGGACAAAAAGCGTTCAGGTGAAATCAACTCAAGTTTGACATTGGCATTGGCGATATATTCGGCTGCACTCATACCTGCATGGTTACCGGAATCATCAAACAGCAATACGCTGGCAGCAGGTTGTTCATCGCCTGACAGGATATCCCAGCTGGACGTCACCAGCTCGTCACCTTCGGACAAGGCGGGGTTCTGTGCAACTCCACCTGTAGCGACGATCACGACATCGGGTTTAAAATCAAGAATGTCATCTTTTTCAGCAAAAACATTGCATTTGACCTCGACATTCAAGCGTTCGAGTTCCTGCACCCGCCAATCTACAATGCCAATCAAATCCTGTCGTCTGCGATTACGAACAAGCAGCTGAATCTGCCCGCCGACGCTGGCAGCGGCTTCAAGCAAAGTCACCTTATGCCCGCGCTCCGCTGCTACCCTGGCTGCCTCCAGTCCACCGGGCCCTGCGCCGACAACAACGACGTTACGCGGGTTACCCCGGCTTTTCTCGATAATTTGCGGCAGGCTGGCCTCACGGCCGGTGGACGCGTTGTGTATACATAACGCGTCACCGTTTTCATAGATACGGTCAAGACAATAAGTAGCCCCAACACAGGGGCGTATCCGATCTTCCTCGCCTCGTTCAACCTTGATAGCGATGTGCGGGTCAGCTATATGCGCACGCGTCATACCCACCATATCAAGCTTGCCCGAACTGATCGCATGTCTCGCTGTCGCAACATCACTGATCTTGGCAGCATGAAACACCGGGAAACCCGTATAGGCACGTACCTCACCGGCAAAATCCAGATGCGGTGCAGATGCCTGGCCTGCGGTCGGAATCACATCACGTAAAACGGCGTCGGTTTCAATGTGCCCACGTATCAAGTTAATAAAATCAAACTTGCCGGATTGCGCAACACGCTGAGCGATTTCAACACCTTCCTCTTTACTTAGCCCGATGTCCCATTGCTCATCCGCGACCATCCGTATACCGACGATAAAATCATTACCAACCGCTTCTCTGACTGCATCTATCACACGCCATGTAAAGCGCAGGCGGTTGTCGAGCGACCCTCCATACTCATCTTCACGCTGATTGGTCGCCGGCGACCAGAAACCATCCATCAAATGCCCATAAGCCTCGAACTCAATACCATCAAGCCCGGCAGCTTGCATGCGTACCGCAGCTGCCGCATAGTCACTGACGATGCGTTCAATATCCCAGTCTTCTGCTTGTTTGGGAAAAGCGCGATGTGCAGGCTCGCGCACCGGACTGGGTGCCAACACCGGTAACCAGTCAGCATGGTTCCAACTGGTACGCCGACCGAGATGCGTGAGTTGAATCATCACCGCACAACCGTGCGAATGACAATCATCGGCAAGCTCACGAAGCCACGGAACTACTTCGTCTTTATAAGCATGCAGGTTTCCAAAAGCAGGTGGACTATCCTGAGACACCAACGCCGAACCTGCCGTCATAGTCAAAGCGATACCTCCCCTGGCCTTTTCTGCATGGTAAAGCCGATAACGCTTCTTCGGCATCCCGTCCTCCGAATACGACGGCTCGTGTGCAGTCGACATCAGCCTGTTTTTCAGAGTGAGGTTTTTTAGCTGATACGACGAAAGTAACGGATCGTTTTTCATTCAAAGCCTCTAAGTAAAAGAATGCGTGCCACAATCACATCCGCCACAAAACCAACCAACATCTATCATTCCAGCCAGTACCAAATACAAGCAACATTATCCAGCGCCAACACTAACAATAACAAGCCACGAGACGCAATCGGACAGGAAAGCAACAAGATAGAGCCGGGCAGGATGCCCTAGCTGTAGAGCCCTGGCTGCCTGGAAAACACCTGCAACATGATAGGTGACACATTTCGCGAATAATTCCAATATCCGAAGGCTTCAGCGCTCAAGCCACCCGCTTATCAGACGCTTGGATTAACACACTTTGGAGAAATCAACATGAGCTTCAAGGCAATATGTATAGCATTAATCGCACTTGTTTTTACAGCGCTGGCTTGCGCATCATCCGGCAAACCATCATTGAAACTGCTGGGTGGAGCTATCTGCGGACTGCTCGCGCTGGCGTCTACAGCCGCAACGATTTTTTGTATTTCGGTTGGCATAGACAATAACTGGACAAGCGACGGTCCAGGGATGCTTATCATTATGATTGGCGTGTTGGTGTTCGGCATCGCCGCACTTTTATCATGGGGCGTGACGGCCTCCGTCATTTTTGATCGCTAGTCAGGCCTGCTCAGCATTATTCGCCAATACAGTAAATACCGCAGTTTATCCGGAGCTACGAGATGTATCGTTGGTTGATTGTTCTACCCCTGCTATTTTCAATTTATCCCTACACTATCACCACTGCTGCCAGCTTTGACTGTGACAGGGCCACCACAGCCAACGAGAAGCTCATTTGCTCCAATCCCGAACTATCGGATCTTGATGAAGCCTACGTATCACGCTACCGGTTAGTTCGCCAAGCCGTCTTCGACACAAAACAAGTTAAAGATGACGCCATATACGCTTTAAAGGAAAGAGACAGGCGATGCTTTAATATCAAATGCCTCAAGGCCTGGTATGCAAACCGAATAACGTTATACGATCTGAAACTGAACAATATACGGGCACAAGAACTTGCCGACCGCCGTTCTCCGGTCAAGTTAGCCGGCCCGCAAATAGATATCGCTCCACACCCTGTCACCCTTTTCAATTCACTTAATCTGCGAAGCTTCGACCACCCATTGAGCTCACGACTCAGATCCGGCTGTGATACCTACCTGTCAGATTGGATCGATCAATGGGACTTCACCAAATCTGTACCCGCAAGTTATACATTTGGAAGTAACGACACACAGATCAGCTACACACTCATTGGCGCTGATCAGGCCGTCGTTACGACAACCTCGGGGCAAGGAGACAAACCCTCCAAACTGAGCGTTAAAATTGCCTACTCTCTGAAATACAATGAATGGCGTGGCATGCAGCCCGTTGGAAAACAATCCGATACTTGCAGGGAACAACCAAAGGCCACATTAAACAATTCCAAACCCAACCGCAGAAATTCTTTTGAAGTCGAGCGTTTTTCAGTTGGTGAAATTGCACTCGGTGAGCTGCCGGTTAATCAAGTCGGGCCAGTCGCAGTGTGGGATGGCAGTGGTATTTCACCCGAGAGGCCTTACCACAAGAGTGAAACACCCTTATACGCTGAAATCGATGGCGAGAGTGTGGGTTATCTGGGAATAGAAGTTTATTCCGACAGCATAGAAGGAAGTCGGGCGCGCGTTATATTGGTAGACCATTACGGGCTTAAACTGGCCACCGCCGAGGTTTTGTACAGAGCCAAATTCTATCCATCCATGTTGATTTTCGACGCCAAACGCGGCTGGTACCGGCTAAACATTGACAATAGGGAAACTCCACTCTGGATTCACGAAAAAACCACGCACCCGGGCATACTGAATGCTTTCCAAAGCCGGGAACATATGGTCAAGACCGCTAATGAAATCAAGGTGCGTTCAGCTCACAGACTACGCAGCGGGCCAGGCACACACACTGAAATTGTCAAAGTATTGGAAAAAGATAAAAATGATCTGATCGTTCCGCTACAAACCCAGGGTGATTGGCTAAAAGTAGTCCACGTTTCCCCCCACCCCGGGATGCTGGAAGGTGGCGAGGAATGGCTGATGTCCCTTGATGAAAACTACATCAAGAATATTGGCTGGATAAAATGGCGAGCCTCTCCAACCGAACAATACGTTGATCTCGAACATCATTACTAGAGCAAAATTCCGGGCTTACTTCGGCCCAGCTGCAGGATATCCAACAAGCGAGAGGCAAAGCGAGCTGGCAATAACCCCGGCTTTGAACCACACTCATTTATACAATCTCACTATGAGGGAAAATGATGATTCGAGCGTGGACAAAAGCTACGGTATTTATTTTATTCTATGCCGGATTTACTACATCGGTTTGGGCAGCCCCGTTTCAATTTGAAGTGAGCGGTACTTTTGGTCAATCTCAGTTGAGCGTCGATGGAGGTGGCAACTTCGACGCCGATGTCATGGGTGTTGAAGTATCGTACTATTTACTACCAGTAGATTACGATGCTGGCCCCTTGCGAGAACGCCCTTTTCTGGATAAATCTGCTTTCATTACTGGCTCATTCGCGCAAACAGATCCAGATGCGGGTGATTCAACTGATGTGATGTCATTGGAAGCACACTTTGTTACCGCAACCAATTTCATCTTTGAAGCGGAGTATTCGACCATAGACGATGATTTCTCGGATGAAACCATTGTCGGTTTTGGGGCTGGCAAATACCTCGATGATGTAACCACTGCCGTCCTGTCCTATACAACCAGCGACAATGACGGATTTGATATCAACATTATCTCCGGAAACTATCGCAAGCTCAGTAAAAATGCCACTTCCGGAGCCACCACAGCGATTGAGCTCGAATTAGGCTACATTGATACTGACGATGAGTCAGGTTTGTCCATCGGTCTTGCAGGGTTTTACTATCCCTCCAATGAGCTTGGACTGATCGCGGCGTTGGAGCGAACAGACATCGATGACTTTGACAGCACGACCCTGCTGTTTGGTTTTGAATTTTTTCTAGCTGAAAATCTCTTTGGTGGGCTAACGTATTCTCGAGCTGATTTTTCCAACGATATTGAAGTCGACACGTTTTTACTTAATGCAGGTGCCCGCTTTTAGTTTAACCAGTCAGGCAAAATGGGGACTGGGGAGAATTTTTCCTGAACATTCCTCCATCCCCTTTTTATCCAGCCAGTGAGATAGCCTCCGCAATGGCATCGGTTTTTTGTGCTGGCGCCATGATGTGCACACCAGCAAGACCCGGTATTTCGCGATATTGCTGAATGAGCTCAGCACATAACTTTCGCCCCTCAGCTTTACTGTCCGTAGCTTGCTCCAGTCGCTTGATCGTATCCTCAGGGATAGTCACCCCATACAGATTTTCATTCATCCAGCGGGCTGACTTGGCCGACAAAATTGGACCGATGCCAAGTAAAACACCAAGCTTCTCGGTAATGCCTTCATCATTTAATCGCGCGATATATCGTTTGGCCACTTCAGGCTCAAAACAAAACTGGGTTTGAGCAAACTGCGCACCAGCCTCGATTTTCGACTCGAGTCCGGTAGGCTTCCAGTCAGCAGGCGGATCAAGCGGCATATCTGCAGCACCCACAAAAAAGGGTGGGCAATCCGAGATGGTTTTTCCGGAAGGCAAGGCTCCCTCCTCTCGTAGCGTTGTTGCCACTCTCATCACATCACGCGAATCAAAATCAAAAACCGGCTTTGCCTCGGGTTGATCTCCCTTGGCTGGATCGTCGCCCATCAACACCAACAGGTTGTAGCAACCCTGTGCTGCGGCACCCAGCAAATCAGCCGTCAAGGCGATACGATTTCGGTCCCGGCAAGTGATCTGCAGAACAGGCTCATAACCATCAGCGGCAAGCAAAGCAGCAGCTGAAAAACTGCTCATTGTGGTGGAAGCACCGGCTCCGTCGGTAACATTAATAGCGTCCAATGTGCCGCGTAAAACCGATGCCTCTTCCAGTAGCTGAGCTTTGGTTGCCGCAAGAGGCGGCACGATTTCAGCAGTTATCGCAAATTCATTGTTCTTCAGTTTTTCGCTAAGAGCAGTCATCGACTTGGATCGTAAATTGGTGAATGGGGGAGAGTCTAACGCTTTGTACAACCAAAAAATTAGGTAGTGACGACCTCAAGATCAGTCTGTAACACGTTTTGAGGCACCGATTCAGGGAAAAGTCAGGGGCTACATTTCTTACGTTACATCAAGAGACATTGCGCCAATCCAGCACCACCTTCCCGCTGGACCCACTTAACATGGTATCGAAGCCGGCCTGAAATTCTGCTGCATCAAATGTGTGAGTGATCACTCTCGACACATCCAGCCCATGTTGCAACATCGAGATCATTTTGTACCAGGTCTCGAAGATCTCGCGCCCATAAACGCCCTTCAGCGTAATCGCCTTGAAAACAATCCTGGACCAATCAACCGGACTTTTGCCGGGAGGAATCCCGAGCATGGCAATGCGTCCACCCATCACCATGGCTTCAACCATTTGATCCAGTGCCAGCTGGTTGCCTGACATTTCCAAGCCCACGTCAAAACCCTGCTGCATTCCCAATTGCGCGACTACCGAGTCAAGGTCTTCATTAGCAACATTCACCGGCACAATATCGGCCACCTTTGCCGCCAGAGCCAGCCGGTCAGGATTGACATCGGTTATGACGACATTTCGAGCGCCGGCATGTCTGGCAACTGCTGCTGCCATAATCCCGATAGGTCCGGCCCCAGTGATCAGGACATCCTCGCATACCAGATCAAAGCTCAGTGCAGTGTGTACTGCATTGCCAAGAGGGTCCAGGATGGCACCGATATCATCGCTGATATCATCGGGCAATTGCACGACGTTGAACGCAGGCAGCTTAAGGTATTGTGCAAACGCTCCGTTCTCATGAATGCCAATTCCCTTGGTCTCAGGATCGAGATGAAATTTCCCGGCTCGCGATTGTCGAGACAGGTTACCCACCAGATGGCCTTCTCCACTGACGCGTTGCCCCACAGTCAGCCCGGTTACGTCTTTTCCGAGTTCCACAATTTCACCAGCAAACTCATGACCCACGATTAACGGAACAGGAACATTGGTGGATGCCCATTCGTCCCAGTTCCAGATATGAATATCAGTGCCACAGATACCAGTTTTATTTATTTTGATAAGAACCTCTGCCGGCCCAGGTTCAGGCACAGGCTCATTTTGCATCCACAAACCTTTATCCGCCTGCGCTTTTACCAGCGCCTGCATCGAGTTAGCCTGGATTGTTTTGCTCATTGGATAACACCAAGTTCACGGCCCGCCAGCGAAAACGCTTCGAGCGCTTGATCCAGTTGGGTGCGTGACAGCGTAGCGTTCATTTGAGTGCGGATTCTGGCCTGGCCTTTGGGTACAACGGGAAAGAAAAAACCTGAGACGTAGACCCCTCGATCAAATAGTTTGTCAGCCATTTTCTTAGCCACAGTAGCCTCACCAAGCATGACCGGAATAATGGGATGAGTACCGTCCGGGATATCAAAGCCGGCTTCCGTCAGGCCCTGTCTCCAGTACGCTGTATTACTGAACAATTGATCACGCAGCTCGTCACTTTTTTTAACCAGCTCGATAGCTTCTATGGACGCCGCTACCACGCTGGGAGGCAACGAGTTTGAAAACAGATACGGCCTCGCTCTTTGCCGCAGCAGATCAATCACGGGTTGCGGACCAGCAACGTACCCGCCAATAGCACCTCCCAAGGCCTTGCCCAATGTACCAGTCAGTATGTCGACCTTCTCTTCCACCCCAAAATGGGAAGCGGTGCCCCTGCCCTGCTCGCCCATAAAACCGGTGGAATGGCAGTCATCAACCATGACTACGGCACCGTAGCGTTGCGCCAGATCAGTAACCGCTGGCAAGTTCGCAAGAAAGCCATCCATTGAAAACACACCGTCCGTTGCTATCATGATATGGCGGGCTCCGTCCGCCTGTGCTGATTTCAGCTGAACCTCCAGATCCGCCATATCCGAGTTGGCATATCGATATCGCTTTGCCTTGCAGAGCCTGATCCCGTCAATAATAGAAGCATGATTAAGTGAATCCGAAATAACAGCATCTTCCGGGCCCAGCAGTGGCTCAAACAATCCGCCGTTGGCGTCAAAACAAGCAGCGAAAAGGATCGAATCGTCTTTACCGAGGAAATTCGCAATCGAACTCTCAAGCTGCCGATGCAAGTTCTGCGTTCCACAAATAAAGCGGACACTGGCCATACCATAACCGTAATTATCCATGGCATCCTTGGCAGCAGCAATCAAATCCGGATGATCAGCAAGCCCCAAATAATTGTTCGCACACAGGTTGATAACGTCATCATGTTGAGCGCCACCCACATCGACCTGGATTTTGCCAGACTGTGGCGAAGTGATCTCTCGCTCAACCTTGGTCAGACCCGCACGGTCGATTTCCAGAAGCTGGTTGTTAAGGTGTTTGTAGAATGATCTGTCCATGGTTGAACCACTTGTCGCTAAAGATGAGATCCCAAGTATAAAAAGTTTAGTGCAAAGCACCGCAAACGGTGTCAAACGTGACCTGAGAGACTTTACAGGTGCTTGGCGGAGACAGGCATAAAGATCAATACAGTTTATTGGTCAAGCGGTACAAATAGGAATATAAAATGCCGGGCTCACAGGGCTTGTGCAGAACCGGGAAGCCCCTGGCGTTTATCTCGCTTAACCTGTCCTGAGCCACATCACCGGTAACAATTAGTGCTGGAATGGATTGATTATAAAATTCATGAAGGCTATCAATGGCATCCGTCCCGAGAGTATGGGCGCGCAGCCTGTAGTCCGCAATAATGACATCAGGCACAGTCTCAAGATCGGCCAGTTTTTCCTTGGCCTCATCAGCACCAGATGCGTTGAGCACATGACACCCCCACTCCTCGAGCAATCCCCTCAAGGCAACCCGCACGTCCTCCTCATCATCGATAATCACGACCAGTATATCTTCCAGGGAATCGCGAATGATTGCATGCGTGTCGCGATTCGAACTGATGGATTCAATCTCTCCGACCGGTAGCAGCAGCGTGACGGTCGTTCCGGTTCCGGGCCGCGACTCAAGCCCAAGGTCAATTTCCAGCAGGTCAGTGATACGACGCACGATGGACAAGCCCAGCCCCAAGCCCTTGGAACGATCTCGTTCCGGATTTTCAAGCTGTACAAATTCATCAAATATTCGCTCACGGTCCTTGTCAGCAATACCAACCCCTGTATCGGTAACGGAGAGTACAATGCGCGGCCCAGTCTGTTGAATGTCGACCAGTTCCGATTTGATAGTGATCGATCCGCTATTCGAATAGCGAATCGCATTGCTGGTCAGATTCATCAGCACGCGTTCAAGCAGCATCCGGTCTGTTCTGACAATGTGATCACTGGGCTCTACTTTCAATTCAAGATGTTGTTCCAAGGCCACATCAGCAAATGCATTCCCGATGGCGTCCAGCACACTCTGCAGGTTGAAGTGCTCAATCTCAACTTTCACGGTACCAGCATCGAGACGTGAAATATCCAGCAATGAATCAAACAGTCCTTCCAGTGATTTAACCGAATGATCCATCCGCGAGACGATATGTTTTTGCTTCTCATTCGACGTGTTGACATCCAATGTTGCAGTCAACAACCTAAGAGCATGCAAGGGCTGCCTCAGGTCATGACTGGCAGCCGCCAAAAAACGTGATTTTGCATGATTGGAATGTTCTGCATCTGCCTGAGCTTTTTCAGCACGGGCTTTTTGTTCGGTAAGACTATCCACCAACTTCAGGTTTTCAAACCGGAGCTTGATACCATTAATGATCGATTTGTTAATGCCTCGGGCAAAATGGATACTGGCAATCAAATAGATACAAATCAGAACTCCAATCCAGAAATACTTGGGTTCTGAAAAGGTTGTGAACTTGTACGCGGCCGGCAACATGGAGGGCAGCACATATAACGCAAACGCAGGCAACAATACGGAGAGAGAAGCGGTTGCACTGGCAACCATCCCGGTGAGCACCATAATGACAATGACGCTGACTATCAGGTCAGATTCTGAAACCGATACATAACCAAAAACCCCCCAGAGCGTTCCAGCCAAAACTGAAAACGTGTACAGGACTGGCAACCTGCTTTTTACGTTATCAACAGTCGTTTTTTTCTTTATATAAGCAACCAGCACAGCCGTACGGGCGATGGAAAGAACTATCATCAAACCCAGAGTCCAGTTGATAATGCTTGAATCTGCCCGGTCTACCAACCAGAGATACAGAATAAAATAGACAAGCAAGCTTCCCCAGATGATCAGGGGCATATGGCCGAGCAGCAGCTCTATCTGCTGTACGGAAATCAGTCGAGCTTGAGCAGATTGAACAGGAGGGTTTGCCCCCGTATCAGAAGACTTTGGGCCGATGCCAGCCGCACCAGTGTCATTCATGGGGAGTTTTAGCCTGCATTGAAGGGATCAGCACATAGCAAAAAGGGCTCACGCCGGCATGATACCGTAATTAGATCGCCTAAACAGTGCCGGCGCCCGGATAACCTGCATAATCACCGTGGCTGGCTTAACCGGGAGGATTACCGAGATATTAGAGCAGGCAGGCCCAACTCTTTAGGGACTATGCTCGCCAACATCGTGCCGCGCCGGCCCATGCCCGCTACGGTCAGTAGCGTGGTCATACGACGCATCGACATCAGCAGAA
>CALFCE010000077.1 GCA_937951215.1 uncultured Granulosicoccaceae bacterium | reverse complement strand
TTGCCAGAAATGACAGAAGCAGACGGCATGCGTGTGGCCGAGTTGGAAATTGAATTCGCCGAGATGGATGGCTACACCGCTGAAAGCCGTGCGGGTGAATTTTTAAGTGGTGCGGGTATTGATGAATCGCTCCACAATGGTCCGATGAGTGATGTTGCACCCGGCTGGAAGCTTCGCGTTCTGTTGGCACAGGCGCTGTTTTCATCTCCTGATATCTTGCTGCTCGATGAGCCTACCAACAATCTGGATATCAATGCCATTCGTTGGCTCGAAGGCGTTCTTTCCAATCAGAAAAGCACCATTATCATCATCTCTCATGATCGCCATTTTCTAAATACGGTTTGTACCCATATGGCTGATATCGATTTTGGTGAGTTGCGCGTCTATCCGGGCAATTATGATGATTTTATGATTGCGTCCACCGCTGCGCGTGAGTTGCTGCAAAACGAGAATTCCAAAAAGAAAGCCGAGATTGCAGAGCTTCAACAGTTTGTCAGTCGCTTTTCGGCGAACGCGTCCAAAGCCAAACAAGCCACCTCCCGCGCCAGACGCATAGAAAAAATTGAATTGGCCGACATCAAGAACTCCAGCCGCGTCAGCCCCTATATTCGTTTTACCCAGGACAAAAAATTGTTTCGTCAGGCATTGACCTTCGAAAACATATCGAAAGGCTTTGACGAAGGCCCGCTATTTGAAAAAGGTAATCTCATGCTTGAGGCTGGCGCGAGGCTTGCCATCATCGGCGAAAATGGCGTTGGTAAAAGCACCTTGCTTCGCTGTCTGCTGGATGAGCTAAACCTCGACAAGGGTAAAATCCAGTGGTCGGAAAACGCTGCCATCGGTTATTGTCCGCAAGACAATATCGCTGAATTCAATCGTGATATCAGTTTGTTTGACTGGATGAGCCAGTGGCGCAAACCATCACATAACGATCAGATCGTTCGTGCAACTTTAGGCCAGCTGCTGTTTTCTTCAGATGATTTTGCCAAGCCGGTCAAGGTGTGTTCCGGTGGAGAAAAAAACCGGCTGTTGTTTGGCAAATTGATGATGACATCGCCCAATGTGCTGATTCTGGATGAGCCCACCAACCACATGGATATGGAGGCAATAGAGGCATTGAATCTGGCACTCAGTTACTACGAGGGTACAATAATTTTTGTCAGTCATGATCGTGAGTTTGTTTCCTCGCTGGCTACCCAGATAATCGAGATCAAAGACAACAGGCTGGTCAATTTTGCCGGCACCTATGACGAATATCTGGCAAATCAGCAGGTCGGAAAGTAGCCTGGCCCGGATATCCTCATATGGCGGGTTCAACACCTCCGGGCACGATAAAACTCAAACGAAAACATGAAGCGTTTGCGCTAAAGAATCTGTTTTGGAGAACCCCGTTTATTGTAATGCCCGGCAATTCCGCGAGCTTTGATATCAGTGATTACACCAAAGGCGGGATCGAAGCCAAGGGTCGTCCATCGGTTAATGAGGTTAGTGTCAGCATAACCGAGCCACACCGTCCACGTGCGTTATACAAGGTGGCGATGGCAGCTGCAGACACAGCAATCGTTCTTGATAAACAGACTCTGATCCCTGTTCCAGAATCAGCTCAAAGCCCACAATCTACAGTCCAATCCGGAACATCATCTGTAGCAAAGGCAGATCAAGAGCTTGAAGCTTTCAGGGCCTTTGTACCCGATAGCCAGATATTGATTGGTTTGCACTGTTACTTGCAAAAACACGATCATTCATTGTGTTATCTGATGGCGGTGGGATATGTAAAGGGAGAGAGGCCAATTCTCCGCTTCACCCTGGCACATCTGCTTTCAAGCAGGAAGTATCAGTCATCCGGTCAGTCCGGATAATCATGGCAGGTTTGTTGATTTCCTGCTGATCCATCTTCACCACCGACACAAGCCACCGACCGTGCAACACGGCTAGTGAGTGCTTGGCAAGTCTTGTGGCAAGTCATGGCCACTGATGCGGTAAAGGTTTTCCAGTTGATGCCTTAGAACGGCGTTTTCAGTTTCCAGCCGGCGCACAGTATCTCGCATCGCAGCCATATCCAGCTCCAGTCTGGCCAGTGTTGTATTGGCCTCTGCTGCAACTTCAGCGGTCGCCTGCGAGGAGGAGGGCGATGCGGTTGTGATATTGGGCCCACTTGCTGAAAATACCGGTTTACCACTAAACAGATGTGCAACCCGTTCGCCACGTTGTCCTGGCGTGCCCGAACGTTGCGCGAATGGAATCTCCCGTTCGCACAGTCGTTCAATGCAATGGTCCAACTCCTCCTTGTCATTAAACTGATTCATCCGTTGGGTACGAGTCTGCAATTCACTGATAGTTTGCGGGCCGCGTAACATCATTACGCAGAGCAGTGCCTGGTGCTGTTTGCCAAGGCCCAGGTGGGCAATAAACTGTTGGCTGTATTTATCGGCTCGCGAACCGTATTCCTTGCGAACGAAACCTTTTTCTTCCAATTCATTTAACGTCCGTAACACCTCTCCCTGGTGGTAGCTGGTAATGGGCTCCCGGCTGGATTTCTGATTGCAGGCGGTCACCACACTGTTCAGAGTCAGTGGATAAAGGTCAGGTGTGGTGAGTTGCTTTTCCATTAGCACACCCAATACACGTAACTCTATGGATAGTAGCTGAGGCGGCTGCGTTTGTTTGTTTGCAGTATTCTCCTCGTGATCCTCGCTGCCGATTTCTTGCATTGTGAGCTCCAAAGTAGGTAATAAATTATAGAAGCTGGTGACTCCGAAGGGGGCAGGGTTTTCCCGATTTTTACACTGCTGAACCTTGTCAGACCTGACGTTTCAAAAATGGCTCATTATTGTGATTTAAGACATTGATCGACAAAAATATGTTTGCGCGCGTAAATTAATTTCGTTATTTTAAGTAGTGCATAACGGCCCGCTCCCGCGGGTCTGCTAATGATTGGAGCACACGAGATCCGCAAATGAATCAACCTAAGATCCGGAATATGGAGGCTTTTGCGGCTGCTTGCGGTATTTCTCGTCCCACCATCTCCAAATATTTTCACGACGCCACCAGCGTAAGGAAGTCGACGCGAGAACGTATTGAGGCGGCGATAGAAGAATACGATTACCGCCCGAATATTTTTGCGATTGACCAGAATCGGAGAAAAACCAAAAACATCGGCATTGTGGTGCCGTATCTGGCTGATCCCGTTTTCGGAGAAATCGCGCGTAATCTGGAGCGTCGTTGCCTTGAAGCTGGCTTTCGCGCCACCTTGCTAAGCGCGCACGGCGAGCAAGAGCTTGAAATTGAGGCATTCGATCGTCTCAAGGCTCTGCGGCCGGCCGGCGTTTTACTGGCGCCGTTGGGTCGCCAGAGCAACCTGGATGCACTTTCACAGTTCTGCGACGAGGTGCCCACTGTGTTGTTTGACCGCAACATTCCCGGTGTAGGGCAGGCTTTTGTTGGCTCTGATAACGAGAGTTTCCTGTCCCAAAGTACCGAGTATCTTGCGCGCACCGGCGAAGCCCCGTGCTTTTTCGAAATGAAGCATCCCCTCAACCCCAATTCCATTGCCCGCCGACGTTCCTATCAGGCCTCAATGAAAGCGCTCGGTCTGGAGCCCATGACCGTGCAGATTGATGGAGAAGGCTGGAATCTGGAAGAAATCGGCTACGAAGGGGCAATGCAGGTGTTGCAGAACGGCTCTTTGCCAACCAATACTGTTTTGTGCAGTAACGATCGTCTGGCTATTGGTTTCCTTGCGGCCTGTCATCAAAAAGGCCTTAGGGTCGGCCGACACAGTGGTTGTGCCATGAGGGTCGCAGGCCATGACGACCACCCTTTTTCTCGTTTTACCTGCCCACCCCTGACGACGGTAGGACACGACTACGACGTGGTGTCGAATTATGGTGTTGAGTGCCTGTTCAATCTGATTGAAAAAGGCGGGCGTTTTGAAAGCCGAACCGAGACCAAATTCTCGGCCCGGCTGGTATTACGTGACTCAGCCTGAATAAATCTTGTCACGCGTAAAGTTTTTTCTTGACGGGGGCTTAAGTAGGGAATTAAGCTGTCCCGGCTACTAACCCGAGGGAGAATGTAACAAAAATGAATCTCAAACTGATACTCAAGGCAGCGGGCATTGCTTCGCTTGTTGCCGCCAATGCGGCTAGCGCCGAAAACCTTGTTATTGCGACCGTCAACAATGGCGACATGATTCGCATGCAGGGCCTGACAGAAGACTTCACAACCAAGACCGGCCACACCGTTGAATGGGTAACGCTGGAAGAAAACGTGTTGCGCCAACGCGTAACCACTGACATCACCACCAAAGGTGGTGCGTTCGATATCATGACCATCGGCATGTACGAAACACCGATCTGGGGCAAGAACGGCTGGTTGGTTCCGCTGAACGACCTGAGCGATGACTACAATGCTGCTGACATACTGCCAGCTATGGCGGGTGGTCTGTCTTATGACGGTACTCTTTTCGCTGCACCTTTCTACGGCGAATCTTCCATGATCATGTACCGCACCGATTTGATGGAAGCGGCTGGTATGGAAATGCCTGAAGCTCCTTCCTGGTCTTTCATCGCCAAGGCGGCTCGCGCCATGACCGATAGAGACAACGAGATCAATGGTATCTGCCTGCGTGGTAAAGCGGGTTGGGGTGAAGGTGGTGCTTTCATTACCGCCATGTCCAACTCATTTGGCGCTCGCTGGTTCGACGAAGATTGGAACGCCCAGTTCGATTCTCGTGAATGGTCAGACACACTGAACTTCTTCGTGAACATGATGGGTGATGCAGGTCCTCCAGGATATGCCACCAACGGTTTTAACGAGAACCTGTCTTTGTTCCAACAAGGCAAGTGCGGTATGTGGATTGATGCTACCGTTGCAGCTTCTTTCGTCACCAACCCAAAAGATTCAACTGTTGCTGACAAGGTCGGCTTCGCTCTGGCACCGGACAACGGCATGGGTGTACGTTCAAACTGGCTGTGGGCATGGGCTCTGGCAGTACCTGCAGGTACTCAAAAAGTTGATGCTGCCAAGCAGTTCATCGAGTGGGCTACCTCTACCGGTTACATCGAGCTGGTTGCTTCCAAAGAAGGTTGGGCGAATGTACCTCCTGGTGCACGTACATCACTGTATGAAAACCCCAACTACACCAGCGTTCCTTTCGCTAAAATGACACTGGATTCGATCCTGTCGGCTGATCCCAACAACTCAACCGTAGATCCAAGCCCGTATGTGGGTGTCCAGTTTGCCGCTATCCCGGAATTTGCCGGTATCGCAACTGACGTGAGCCAGGAATTCTCTGCGGCTTATGCAGGTCAGCAGACTGTTGCAGAAGCTCTGGAAAAAGCCCAGGCTCTGACCAACGATGCAATGGAGGCTGCGGGATACCGCTAAACCCTCTAGTCAGGGGGCGGCTATCAAAGCCGCTCCTTGATTCTAACGTTCAAGCTTCTACTATTTAAA
>CALFCE010000076.1 GCA_937951215.1 uncultured Granulosicoccaceae bacterium | reverse complement strand
TTTTCTATAATCAGAATTTGTAAATCGCATATAATTTTAGAGATGGGGTGCGGGGGTAGGTTTCGGAGATAGGTTGCGGGGACCCAGTAAAGTTTTACCCTCCCAGGGCACGGTTACCATTCGGCATGAGTGGTGGTCTTGTAATCGGGGCAGGGCAGACACGCTGTCTTTGGCGGGCTTCCACTGCTATAAATAAGGGAGCCCGATAAAAATACAACAGGGCACTCAACAAGGCCGCTTGTTCAGAGGCAGCAATTGCTGTCCATTGCCCGGCATGTTCCAGAATTTTCCAGATGGTCCATAGAACCCGTGAAGCGTTGTTGTCATCTTCACTCCGGATTCTTGAGGAACAGGCCGAGCGCGCTATTGGCACAACTGTGCCGAACCGGAGATTGCCATGAATCAGTTTCAATCCCGACCGTCGTCAAAACGTGTCGACATCCCACATGTGTACCACCGGCTGGCAGGTTTTTGTGCCGTCCGCCGTGGCCGTCGTCTGCTCACCAGCACTGCGGTGGCAGCAGTGCTTTTTTCACTTCAGTTATTGACCGTACCGGTGGCCTCGGCTTGCGGTGGCTTCTTTTGTCAAAACGCGCCTATCGATCAAGCTGGAGAGCAGATTGTTTTCCGTCAGGAAGGCAGCAATATCACCGCGATGGTGCGTATCCTCTACACGGGTGCTGCTGAAGAATTCAGCTGGGTTGTGCCTGTGCCGCCGTCTATTGAAGGCAGTGGATTGGGGGTGGGTTCTGACACCGCTTTCAACCAACTGGATTTTCAAACCCGGCCGCAATTTATTCTTGAGCAACGAGGTGCCGGATGTTTCTCCGAGTTTGGTACGACAGGTGGTGGGGGTGACACCGGTGTGCTGGCTTCGCCTGCGGCTGAAAGCGATACAGATGACGGTGGGGTCAGTGTCGAAGATGTTGTCGTGGGCCCCTACGATGCGCAAATTCTGGCCAGCGATAATCCGACGGAGCTTGCTACCTGGTTGGTCGACAATGGTTATGATTTGACCGATCGTGGTGAAGAATTGATTGCACCCTATGTTGACGCAGGCATGAAGTTCGTTGCGCTAAAGCTGCGCAATGGCTCCACATCCGGAAATATAGCCCCGCTGATCATGCGTTATCAAAGCGAAAAACCCATGATTCCAATTCGCCTGACAGCTATCGCTGCTGAAGATGATATGGGGGTGTTGGTGTATATCGTGGCCGATGCCCGAGCGGTGCCGGAAAATTATCTGCACGTGATCCCGAACTACACGCGACTGAATTGGTATACCGGTTCCTTCAATGCCTATTCGAGTTATCAGGGACTGATTACCGAGGCTATGGACGAAGCGGGTGGTCAGGGGTTTGCCACGGACTATGCGGGTCCGATCACTGGAGGGATAGCAGCTGCCCTGCCCAACAGTGAAGATCTGACCCAGCAGTTGCAACAGCTGGACGGGATTGGCAATGATGCCGATTTCCTCGCCACGGTGTTCAGCAACTCTTTCATTTTCGGGCTCACGCAAGACAGCTTGCTGCCAGTGTATCAGGCGGCACTACCGCCCTCAGACGGTTTTTCTGATGAGGGTTACTTCAATCAGTTCGCGATGACTGCCGTATTCAGTGAGCAGCAATTGGCTGATGCACGCATTGCAGTCAGGGCTTTTATTGTCAGTGATGTGATAGAGCCGGTCAGCAATAGCCTTGCCTTGCTGCCAGTTGGAGCTTATCTGACCCGACTGTACACGACGCTGTCTGCTGATGAAATGACGCTTGATCCAGTCTTTGCCTACAACACGGCGATGCCGGAACAAGGGGTCAATCGAGAAGCGGTGCTGGATCTTGCCTGTGGTGACAACGGCACCGAATGGACCCTGACGCTGGGTGCCGGTACCGGCAGGGATGGTGAAGTCGTCATTCAGGCTGGTGGCGAGGTACCGTTCGCTGCACCTGATGCTGTTACGACCCAGCGCTCGGTGTTCCAGGTACAGGAAACCTCGGCTACCGCAGCTCCGGTGATTACTACCCAGAATGATTTTGATGTTCTTGGAATCGATGCCAACGGTGCGGTGACTACGGTCGCTGGTAGCGGTGGGTCGACCACGGCCATAGATGATGATGACGATGGTTTGCTGGGGTCTACGACGCTGTGGTCCGCGCTGTTTCTGACGCTGCTTTTGGTATGGAAGCGCCGTTTTACCGTTTAAGCAGATTCGGGTACAAAGGTTCAAGTTCATGGCCTATCCGCAGCGAGGCTGGTTCAGCCTCGCTGCGGACTTTGCTCACGGTGTCCAGTACAGTGTGCACTGCGTCTTTCGAGCTGTTATAAAAACTCTGGGCAGAATAAGAACTTTGGTCAGACTGATTGGCTGCAAGCGGGGCAGGCGAATACAACAGTCTTTCCAGCGTCTGCAAAGGCTCGTGCAGGTCCGGGCAAAGCGTTTGCAGCTGTTGCAGTCCCTGAATTTTCCTGCCGTGCCCATTCCTGTTGTCAATGTTATCCCGATGTTTCTTGTCAACGTAGTAAAAGGACGCCCACTGCAATAGTGTCAGCCGACAGGCGTGCAGATGCTGATATGTGGTCCTGTGGTCTTGTGCTTTTCTTTGTGGTTTCATTTTACGTACACTACGTTGCAGGTTTGCAAAGGCCTGCTTCTCTGTGAGTGGCTCACGCCGTAACCTCAATTCACGCCGCACCACCCCTACTGATATCCCCAGCACTAGCAGTCCCAGCAGAACAAAGGCCAGTTGCGGCCTTGTCAGGGGCGGTAGCGCAAAGGTTTTTTTCAAACCCTGATCCCCGGAATATTGATCCAGGTTTGCGTTTTCAGAACCCGGGGTTGTTTGACCATTTCCTGTTTGTTCAGGGTCTTGGCTGGCTGGGTTTTTTGACTGCTGAACGTCCCCGGCAACAAGAATCTGTTGCGGCAGTTCACTGCGTCGCCAGCGTTTTGTATTGATATCCCACCACTGAACAATCAGTGGTGGTAATACAAACTCCCCAAGTGTCGGTGCAATCAATGTCGTTGACATTACTCTGACCCCACTGAGTGAGTTTGCGGCCAATGTGTTTGTGTTGATTACGGGGTTGGGATATTGGCGCAACGGTGCAAGGGCGGGCAAGTCGTACAACGGAATACGTGTCGCATGCTGTCCTGTTACCGAGATGCTGACTTCTCTGACGACCGGATTTCCAGGCTCGACCGTGATCGAATGCGTATTTTTTGAATCTACAGCTGGCAGGTGGGCCTCGGTTGATTTATCAACAGCGGTTTCGCTGCTGCCTGAATTTTCCCCGGAGGCATTCGGGGTTTGAATCCAGCGCTGCTCGATAGAAACATCGGACGCTGTAAACCACAGAGGATCGCCGGTTTCCCTGTCAGTCGTCGGGCTTGGCGCTGCGTCAAGAATCGCCACCTGCAGCTCTGCGCTGCGGGCGCGTAATCTGGGGTTGCGCTTTTTACTGCCGGCCACAGAACTTGCAACGGGTAAGGTGGCAGTAGCGGTGACACGAGGGAGTGTAAAGCTGCCTGCTTTATCGATAAACAGTGCGTAGCGCGTGCGTATTGACTGTCGCCCCGAGGAAGCTTTGTATACCTCACGTTTCAACGCAGTCAAATTCGCCTGAGTCTGATCAGGCCGGAGTCTCAATCCTTTGGATGTTATCGCAAATGCGTCGTCAGGCGCACTGACTTCAATAGTGATCAAAATCTGTTCATGGATATAGGCGGTCTTTCGATCGCTAGTGATCGATATTTTCAGCGGGTTTTGCTCGCTGTCGTCCCAGTCCTGAGGAGGCGACACTATAGCCGGCTTTTTTATGGCCGGCCCGGTTTGGTCTGGTCCGGTTTGGTCGGCTTTTGAGCTTGGCTTTGCTCGCGATTGGCTGGGAGCTGCGGTCTGATTGCTGGGCAGCGCTTCGACACGACAGGTGTTGAACAACAGCATCGCCAACAACAGCCACAGTGTTGTTCCCAGCGCTGAAACAGGTGCTGATTGCATTAGTAACGTTCTGTATCGGTCGTGGGAACAACACCGTTGTTTTTCTTGATTGCCACCTGCCAGTAGAACTGGAGCTTGCGTCGCAGATAACCTCCCGGATCGTCTTCAAGGTTGCGTAACCATTGTTCGCTATAGGGATTTAACACCGGGTTGTCGTTCTCTTCGAGTGCGAAGTTTGTGGTCGCATCATCTGTCCCGGATTCAGCAGTGATGTTCTGCTCCTGATCATTGTCTTTATCACCGGTCTGGTTGTTGTCCTGATCCGCCAACTTCCGGGTTGCGTCTTGGGCTGCATCCCAGGCTGCATCCTGGGCCGGCTCAGGGGCCGACTCGTCAGCTGGTTTTTCAATATTGGAAAGAGAGACTTCCTCGCCTGCGATCGATGATTGATCCAGACTGTTGCCCTGACCAAGGGCTGAACCGCTCTGGCTATGGGATCCGCTGGAAGCCTCTTGTGTTGTCCGCGTGCCGGGGCTGGCCTCGGATGGTGCGTTTTCAGCATCGGAATCACCGTTGCCGTTTCCGCGTGGTGATGGTGTGTCCGGGTTTTGAGGGTCTTTGATTGTCGTGTACGGTAGCACCACAGAGCGGTTATAACGCGCGTCAGCGTTGTCAGGGAACAAAGCCAAGGCGTAATCGTATGCTTCGAGTGCGGCATCGTATTCCCCTGCCAGGGCCAGCGCATTTCCAAGATTGTAAAAATCATCATCACCCAGTGCGCGAGGCTGGACCTGCTGCTCACCTGAATCGCTGTTGCTGGAATCACCGTTCATCCAGCTTTGCAGAGTCATGACCGCTTGCGGGTAGTCTCCGCCACGATACAGTGCGATGGCTTTCCAGCGTAAATCGGTGAACAGTTCCGCCGCCTTTAAAGGGTTGCCCTGTTCCAGTTCACGAACCGCTTGTTGGTTACTGTTGCGCCACAGACTGGTCCAATCAAAAGCATGACTTGTCGGTGCATAGCTCAGTAACGGCAGCGCCATCGCTGGTATCAACAGACAGGGTATCCCGGCCCACAACACTGAACGTCGAAACGACAAAGCGGCCAATGGAATCACCAGCCACACCAACCAGAAGCCGCTGTCTTCTCTGGCATCGTAGTTTTCCGCAGCGTTGGTCTTGTGACGGTTTTTTTTTGCCTCGAATGGTAATTCGGTCAACTCTTGTAACGCAACGATATCGCTGCCGGTGCTATCAAGACGTGAGTAACGACCGTCAAGTTGACTTGTCAAAGAGATCAATGCGGATTCATCGAGGCCTGCCATCACAACCTCTCCCTGACGGTCAGTCAGCAGACCACCATTGTCTACAGGTATGCTGGCAGGCTTGCCGCTGCCAACCCCGAGTATTGAAAGCCTAACCTTGTCCGGTATCTGTTGTGTTATCGCTGCCAGGGCATCCGGGTGGATACCATCAGTGATCAGCAGGATATCGCCCTGATCCAGGTCTGCACCTTGTATCAGCTCGACTGCCATTGCCACAGCACGTTCGGGATGACTGCCCGGCAATGGCATGATGTCGGGGTGTAGTGTCGACACCAGTGTTTCAATAGTAGCCGGATCGTCGCTCAGCGGGGCAATGCGGTGAGCATCACCGGCATAGGCAATCAAGGCTGTCTCTCCGTCCTGACGCATCCGCAGCACATCAATCAGCTTTAACTTTGCCAGCGTCAAACGATCCGGGCTGACATCACGCGCCATCATCGACGGTGACAGATCGAACAGAATCACCATCGCCTGCCGGTTACTGGCCAGAGGATTGTCGGCCTGTTTCCAGGACGGACCGGCGAGGGCGATAACACCAATGAGATGGGACAGGAGAATCAGTACGATCAAGCGACGCACGCGACGGTGTTGTTCGTCGGTGTTTTCAGCGTGGGGTGGAGACTCGATGCCAGTGTTATCGGCTGAATTGCGGTTGATCATTGCTGGCTGGTCCGGGTCTTGAGGCTGATCGACTGTTAGCGCAGCCAGTTTGCGAGCCGGGATACGGGCAGCCCAGCCACTTTGCTGGTAGCTGCGCAAACACCAGCCGGCAGCGAGTGTCAAAACGGGTATTGTCAGAAGCCACCATGGTCTCAGGAATTCAAACTCACTTAACCAGTGGCTCAACCAGGAATAGTCAATCACGCCAGCTCTCCGAACCGGAAGCGCAGGAAGGTAACAACGACGGCGCACAGAAGAGCGAGGCTTAATGGCCAATGAAAAAGGCTCCGCTGTGGCCTCAGCGTAACGCTGTCGGGTACGGGTTCCAGTTCGTCAATGGTCGCGTAGATGCGCTCCATCTGAGCCGGGTCGCGAGCGCGAAAATAACGACCACCGGTCTGTTCGGCAATCAATTGCAGCGTACTTTCATCCAGATCCCGCGATGGGTCGACAACAACGGCTGCACCGGCAACATCAGTTGTTTCCATTGAGTCTGCTCCGACACCGATCGTGTGTACACGAATGCCGCTTTCACTTGCCACCGATGTCGCAACGACCGGGTCAGAGCCAGCGGTGTTGGCACCGTCAGTTAATAAAACAAGTACTCGACCCTCGCTTGGGCGGTTGCGCAATAGTTTGATACCCATACCGAGTGCATCACCAATGGCAGTCGATGATCCGGCGAAACCGGGTAGCGCTTCGTTCAGCTGAATTGCGACGCTGGCCCGGTCAAAGGTCAGTGGGCTTTGCAGATAACTGTGCTGACCAAACACGATCAGGCCAATACGATCCCCGTGCCGTCGCTCGATAAATTCGCTTGCGACTTGTTTGATCGCTTCAATACGGGTGATGGTTGACTCAGCTTGCACCATGTCCTTTATTTTCATGCTGTCTGAAAGATCAAGCGCCAGCAGTAGATCGCGACCCTCATTGCTGACGCTGACAGGTTCGCCAAACCAGACCGGCCGTGCCGCCGCCAACAAAAGACAGATCCACATGGTCAGGGCGATCAGCAAGTTCAGCTTTTTATCACCCAGTCCATTGATCAGGCGCCGGTTATCGTTTTGCTGCAGCTGTTGCAATTGTGTATAGGACGGGATGCGAAGATAAGTTGTATTGTGTTTGAAGGGCGGCAGCCAGCGCCGTACCAGCAGTGGTGCCGGCAGTAAAAGCAGAACCATGGGGGAAAGCCAGTCAAGCATGGTTATCGGCGTGAAAGGTTTTGGTCCATCGCAGAAGATCCTGATGAACCTGCAACAGCGCATCAGGATCCAGCGAATTGTGGCAGTCAGGCTTATAGCACTCGATGGCCAGACCGCTTCTGGTGGATGCAGAAAGTTGAAAATCAGCCTCGTCTTGCAACCACTGAACCCATGCCTGACCGTGTAGCGTTGTCGCCCGCTTCAACTCAGCCTGGCGGGCGAGCCGTGTGGGTGCAACTGCGTTATCAGACTCTTCCCGGCTTTGTAACTCGTCGTCCGGGACATCCTTGCCCGGTAGGTCATGGCTCAGTAAAAATCGCTTTAAGGTGTTGTTGGCTAAGTTAAGATAGCGTGAGCCTGCTGAATCATCATGGCAGTTTTCAAATTCAATTTGCAGTTGCCGCAGCGTGATCTGATTTAGTGATGTGGGAGAGTGAGACAGGTTTGCAGGAGGCATACCTTTTTTTTGGTATCGCCTGAAAGCTATGGCTCCAAGTATCAAGATGGCAAACGCGATACTGAAAATTAGTGCTGGCATGGGATACAAACCCGGCACAGTTTCGGGTAGATGAAGGTCGCGAAGCATCTCTTTGGTAATCGCACTTTCAGTCATGGCCATTCACCTGCCCGACGTTAAACGCGGTGCTGTAAACAGCTTGCCGGGATTGTCATCGGTAAGCATGTAACGAAATCTTATACCGGCTTTGTTGGCATGCGAGAGCAGCTCTTGATGTTGGTGCTGACGGTGCTGACGATACTGCTGACGCAAAGAGTGTTCGATACGGATGCTGCTATGTTCATAGCCGTCGCTGACACCCAGTGATCCTCGAACAGTTAATTCCTCCTCCATTGGGTCAAGCACGCAAATCAAATCCAGCGCATGGTAACGCGCCATTCGTTGCAGAACCAACAAGGCCGTCTCATCTGCATCGGCAAAGTCACTGATAATAATGACGGTGCTGCCTGTGCGGGCAAACTGTAAACTTTTTGTGATGCTATCGGTCAGTGTCAGACTCGATTGGCTGTACTGATCAAGCGCACGGTTGTGCTCGACACCAAGCTTGAGAAAACGCATCACGGATTGTCGTGAGCGACTGCTTCTGACCGTGTCCAGGGTGTCGCTGAAGACCAGCCCTCCAAACGCATCACCACGTTCCAGTGCAGACCAGCTGGCAATGGCCGCGACCTTGGCTGCCATCACTGATTTGAACACGGCGCTGCTGCCAAAAAATAGGCCTGGTCGTTGATCGAGAATTACGAACACACTGTGTTCGCGATCCTCGCGAAAGCGTTTGGTTAGCGGTCGCCCGGTTCGAGCTGTCACTCGCCAATCGATGGTTCGCAGGTCGTCGCCGCGCTGATAGGGCCTCAGTTCGTCGAATTCGATACCTTGTCCGCGTGAGCGGGATTTGGCTGTACCTGGTGATTGAGAACTCACTGTACGCTGCGAGCGTGCCTCTGTAGCAGCAGCGGCTGATTTCATTTCCAGTAAATCCTGAATCGACACCCGGATATCTGATGCTTGGTCGCTGATCGCTGTTGATTGATCGCCTGGTGCTCTGACGCGCTTTGATAGGAAAGGCAGCAACTGTCTGCTGGTGTTGTGCTTGAATATCATTCCGTTAAACCCGTCGAGTATTGCCCGCTGTCAGTTCAACTGCTCGTAACCCTTAAGCTGACGGCACCAGCTCGACGATCAGATCGATCGCATCATCGGCTGTCTTTCCCGCAGCCTCGGCTTCGAGGCTCATGACCAGCCGGTGCCGCAGGCAATCGTGAAGCATGGATGTCACATCTTCCGGAGTGACAAAGTCCCGGCCTTGCAGCCAGGCGCGTGCTTTGGCTGCACGGTCAAGCGCGATGGTCGCGCGTGGGCTGGCACCGTAATCCAGCATTGCTGCCAGCTCTTCGCTCCAATGTTGCGGATGTCGCGACGCCAGCACCAACTGTAATAAATACTGCTGCACCGAGTCATTCATATGCATCGACAGGACCTGCTGCCGCGCAGCAAAAATGTCTTGCTGTGCGAGAACGGCCGGGGCACGGGATTGGCTCTTTGCGGTTTCACACACCAAGGGAGCGTCTATTCGGTCTGTATCGTTTGCTTCTGTGGTTATCGCTTCCTGGCGCGCCAGTTCAAGAATGCTGTTTTCACTGTCCGCATCGGGATAGCCCACGATGACTTTGAGCAGAAAACGATCCAGCTGTGCTTCAGGCAGTCGATAGGTACCTTCCTGCTCGATGGGGTTTTGCGTTGCCATTACCAAAAACAACGGAGGTAGAGCGAAGGTTTTGCGACCAATGCTGACCTGTTGCTCGGACATCGCTTCCAGCAGCGCTGACTGAACTTTTGCGGGCGCTCGATTGATTTCATCAGCCAACACCATGTGGTTGAATACCGGGCCGGGCTGGAATTCGAAGCTGCCATCTTCCGGCCGGAATATCTCGGTGCCGGTAATATCAGCGGGTAGCAGGTCTGGGGTAAACTGGATACGCTGAAAATCAGCCTGAATCATTGAAGCGAGTAACCGCACAGCCCGTGTCTTCGCGAGACCAGGTGCACCTTCGACCAGCAGGTGGCCATTGGCGAGCAACGCGATCATCAGCCTTTCTACCAGCTCTGATTGCCCCACGATGCGTGCGAGCAGCTCTTGCTCTAGCGTCTGAAACGCGCTCAACATGGTTGCATGCCCTTGTTGCAGATTTGCGGAACCGGTGACTGATCCCGAATTATACCGATGAGCTGCGCCAGGCGGGATAGCGCCAATTCAAATCGACAGGGTCAGGGTTCATATCTGCGACAATACGTCCCAACACGCTCCGAGGGTGTGGTAATCGGTTTTTCCGGGCGGTGACTTCAAGTCGTCAAAGGCAGATCCATCACGATGGCGAATACGAAACCACGCACCTTGTTCATGATCGATCAGATGCTGCCAGCTCCATAGCCAAAGGCGACGGTAGTCGTCGAGGTATTGTTGCTCTCCAGTCAGGCGATAGAGCCGCCACGCAGCCGCAAAAGCTTCGGCATGCACCCAGAAATATTTGTGGGCATCGCAAAAACTGCCGTCCGGTGCAAAGCCGTAAACCAGCCCACCGTATTCGTGGTCCCAGCCTTTTTCCATCGCTTGGGTGTAAAGCTCGGTGGCACGTTGCACCCACTGCGCAGAGGGCCGAATCGCATTGAGCTGTAACAAGAGCTTGCACCATTCAACCTGGTGACCTGGCTGAAACCCCCAGGGCTTGAACAGGTCATCGGGTTTGTCGATGTTGTACTGCATGTCAACTTGCCAGTTGACGTCATAGTGCTCCCAAATCAAGCCCCCGGACTGCGCAGCCAGGTCGACTGCAAAGCGTTGGGCCAATTGTTCAGCGCGATCAAGGTAACGCGTTTGCCTGGTGGCGTTCCAACAGGCAATCAGTGCTTCGCACATATGCATGTTGGCGTTTTGACCTCGATAAGGCGACAAGGTTGCCAGAGATGCATCACGTTCATCGGCGTAGGCTCCGGCATCAGCCTGCCAGAAAGCGTCCTCGACAAAATCCCATGTCGCATCGATGATATCGATACCTTCTGTAATCCCGGCCTCTACGCAGCTGGCCGCTGCCAGCAATACAAACGCGTGACCGTAAGCCATGGCACAGCCATCTTCGACTTCTTTGCCGTGCAATACCCAGGCATAGTGACCAGCTGGCTGTTTGTGCTGTTGTTGCAGATGGTCCAATCCCTGACGTGCCCAGTCGCGATAGTGAGCGTCGTGTTCCAGTCGGTAGGCGCTGGCATAGTTGAAAACAAAGCGTGTAGAGCTGACCAGATGCTTGGTATCGCGATCATAGATACTGCCATCATCCCTGAAGCACTGGAAAAATCCGCCGTCAGCATCGACTACACGTGGCTCGTAAAAATCGAGGATAAAGCGTATGTGTTGACGCAGGAAATCCGGGTCTTCGAATGTGGGTGTTTCAGGGATATTCATGGGACGATGATACGCCCAGCCAACAGATTCCTGCAACTGCTGTGATAAGCTCATCGCCATCGCCGTGCCCGGTTTTCTGGAGCAATCCTGATCATGAAGCCCGAACAATCGAGTCCAGTCTTTTTCGATGGACACAATGATGTGTTGCTGCGATTGTGGATGAAGAATCGTAGCGATTGCCATCGTGATTTTCTCGA
>CALFCE010000075.1 GCA_937951215.1 uncultured Granulosicoccaceae bacterium | reverse complement strand
TAAGCTCAGCTGTTAAAGTGTGGAGACAAAGTCGCTCGGTAACAAACCGACACTTTCCCTTGGTAATGACATTTCTACATCTTGACAGCAGTTCAGAGAATTACTCTTTCTGGCCGAGTAATCCACTTGCAGCTTCGAGTGTTTTTTTGTTTTTCATGGTCATCTCGATCAGCTCATCAATATCAGAGTCACCTGTATTTACTAACTCGTGCGCTGCTGCCTGTTCAGGATCTTCCGACGCTTCCAGCTTCGCTGCATAGGTGCTGATTTGCACCAGTGACTTGTCACGAATTTCAGCATTCGAAATTAGTTCATTGGTTGTACTTGCGTCGTCCAACAGTCCTTGAACAGCCTGGCTTCTTGCAATGTATGCAAAAGCCCCATCTGCCAGCTTGGATTGGCCATGCTCGGTCGCCTGAACCTTTGCAAGTTCATAGCGTTCACGCGCTGATTCCGGGTCACCATGCTTTAGTTGATGCTCTGCGATCGTGATTTCCGCCAGGATTTTTTCCTCGACACTCCCGGTACCCTCAAAAGCTATCCTGGAGGCCTCGTCATAGGCGTCGGCCGCTTCCTCGGGGAGCTCAAACTGACGATAGACATCTGCTTGATGGAGTAAGGCATCAATACGATCAACATCACGATCCAATTCATCAATCGCTGTGCGTGTATCTACCAGTTTCTTGGCCGTCCCCAGATTAAAGCCTTCGAGTTTGATCATTTCAAGGTTTCCATAAATACGATCCCTTGAGTCTTCTTTACCGTTAATCAAGCCAGCTGCAGACAGCAACATATCTTCTTCATGCAGCCTTCTCAAGTGATTTCCGAATCGCTTGAGTCCACGCTGTCGCTGCAGCTGTTTTTCGAAAACCGTTTTCTCCACTATTACGGCTTCCGCGTTCTGCTGAGCAGAGGCCAAACTTTGCGATCCATTTAAAGCTGTATCAGAAGTAACGGAAGGCTCGGCGACAGATTTCGCCATAAAGTCATCACTGTGGGATTTCTTGTTCCAGAGCTCGTATGCTACATAGCCAGTACCGACAATCACCAAGCCAACAGATGCCACAACTGCATACATCAGCGTGCTAGTCTTTTCTCTCGAGTCAACTCTGATCTGTGGTTGCTCGAATTTGGGAGGTGGTGCTTCGCCTTTTGCTTTTGCCGTACCCGCCTTGCTGCTTGTCTTCTTCGCCAGATCACGCTTCTGCTGTCGTTTCTTGTTTTCAGCGTGAATCTCGCGCATTTTTTCCTGGCTGCTGGCAGTCGCATTCATCTCCATTTGAAACTGTTCATCAAAGTTCTTCTGCTTCAAGAACTTTTCCATGATCACACCACAATGATCACAAATCTCGCTATTGTCAGTTTTCTGGTCGCAGGCAGGACAGATAGTTTCTTCTGCTTTGGCTTCAGCGACTGGGGCAAGCGATAGTCCACCCATTTCTTCCGCAACGCTGCAGGTGAAGCCTATTTTGGAAAGGCGCTTCACATGTGCATCAGCAGTTGCCTGATCAATCTCTTTGAGCAAGACATAAGGTTCATGCATGATGAGCAAAGATCGGCACAGCCCATCGAAGTGTTCTTCCGGAACGTTGTAAAGCTTTGCCAGTTTCTGTTTGACCTCTTCCGAGGTCATGTCTTCCTCTAACCCTGTGATGGATAAGCTGATATTAGACATTGATTCAGATAGCTCCCGACAAAGTGGTTAAATGCCAGCTGCCAGCCTTACCACCAACAACTGTCGAATTTATGAAATGGCAGTCTTTACCGAAGACCCTGCGTGTTGGCCGGTCAGGTAATAAAAACAACCTGTTAATCACCTACATCTCAAGGAGCGGTTAACTGTGCTTTTTATAAAGTTGAGAAGCAGATTTATGTGAAAGATTTCTTACAATTGGTCAACTGGCAAGCGACTGCAGCCAGAATGGAATCACTAAAAGACTGGGACCATTCAATTGCGGCGGGATGCTGACTGAGCCCACTAAAATGCATTTTATTGCATTTTGCAATTCTGGACTTGAAAATCGGACAGAGGAATCCAATTTGCCATGGCTACACAGGGATTGGCCAGCTCGTATCTCTGGATCGGTATGTGGCCAGCTTATGTTTGGCCCATATATTAGGTCATGTATAACTCAGGGCCGTTGCCTTGCCTCGAAACACATAATAGGAAAATGCAGTGTAGGTCAGTATTGTTGGCAGGGAAAAAACGCAACCCCATAAAATCACGCGTAATGCGTCTGGTGAGCTGGCAGCATCCCAGATGGTCAGCTGACCCGGCACTATCATCGGAAAAAAGCTGTAAGCCAAACCGGCAAAGGACAAGATAAACACTGCAATCGTTAATATAAACGGCAAATACTCGGCTCGTGACGCATCTGCGTCCATCACTCGCAGTAGGTAACTGAGGTAGATCAACAGTAGCATGGTGACAATGGGCAGCGGTGCCAGGTAAAAAACCTGTGGCACCGATAACCATTTCAGAAAGATGTCTGAAGATACCATCGGGTTTACAAGGGAAACCGCAATTAATCCAACAGCGGTCAGGTAGACAGTTCGTCTGGCACACACCATGGCATACCGCTGCAAATCATTTTTTGTTTTCATGATTAGCCAGCAAGCGCCCATCAGTGTGTAGGCGCTTGTGACACACAAGGCGCTCAGCAATGCAAACAGTTGTGCTGGTATAGTTTGGGAAAATCCGGTGATGTACATCCCCAACATGTAACCCTGTGCCAGTGTTGCCAACAATGATCCCAGGGAGAAGGCTAAATCCCAGATTCTCTTTTGCTGTACCTGAGCTTTCGCGCGAAAATCAAACGACACACCTCGAAGAATAAGGCCCGCCAACATGATTGTTACTGGCAGGTATAACGCACCCAGAATCACACCATGCGCCAACGGGAACGCGACAAGTAGAATCCCGACACCCAACACCAGCCACGTTTCATTAGCGTCCCAGAACGGGCCAATTGACGATATCATTTGATCTCGATGCAACTCGTCACGACCTAACATCAGAATACCTGTGCCAAGGTCATAGCCATCCAGAATACTGTAAAGAAGCATTGCCAGCCCCATGAGAGCCAGAAATATCACAGGCAGATAATGAGATGGTATCGCACTCATGAGTTGACCCCAAAAACTGTCGACCTGCCATCGAGAACCGGCAGCCCTGAGCTTCCAGACTCTTTGAATGAAGACTTCGATGCTTGTCGCGCAAGGTAAAACAAAGTCGAAACAAAGGACACCAGCAAAATCACGTACAACAATAGATACAGCATTAGTGATGCGGTAACACTGGATGGGGAAGCGGCACCCACAGCATCTTTGGTAGAAAGTACACCTGAAACAAGCCAGGGTTGGCGCCCAATCTCGGTCACGTACCAGCCCGCAAGCGTTGCAACCCAGCCAGAGAAAGTCATCGCTACCAGCGTATAGAGATGCAGTGTGGACAGCTCCCTTGAGCGATATAGGCGATAAGCGCTGTACCAGGAAACAAGCAACATAAGCATGCCCACACCCACCATAATTCGAAAACCGTAAAACAAGGGAGCGACCGGAGGCGTGTGTTCAAACGAATTAATACCCCGAATCTCGCCGTCCAACTCATGAGTTAATATAAGACTGGCCAAACCCGGCACGCCTATTTCATAGTTATTAGTACGAGCAGCCTCATCGGGAATTGCAAACAGCAACAGTGGGGCCCGCTGCTGCGTCTCCCAAACCCCTTCTATGGCAGCGATTTTCTGCGGCTGATGCTCGAGCGTGTTGAGTCCATGAAGGTCACCTACCAAAATTTGTAGCGGGATCAACAATGCCGCAGCATAGATCGCTGTTGTCATCGATTTGTAGATACCTGCGGACTTGTCACCAAGTAACAGACGATAAGCGGACAACCCTGCAACCAGAAAACTGGCGGTCAAGCCCGAGGCCAGCAACATATGGGTCAATCTGTATGGCATCGACGGATTAAAAATGACGGCGGACCAACTGGTGACATGTGCCTGCCCGTCAATCATTTCAAAGCCGGCAGGTGTGTGCATCCACGAGTTTAAAACGATTATCCAGAACGCGGACATGCTCGTCCCAATGGCGACCAGCGCAGTGGCCAGGGTATGCATCCACGGTGGCACACGGTTGGCGCCAAACAACATAATTCCCAGAAAAGTTGCTTCAAGGAAAAACGCCGTGAGCACTTCATAGGCAAGCAATGGCCCGGCAACATTACCAACGCTTTGCATAAACCCGGGCCAGTTCGTTCCAAACTGGAACGACATGGTGATTCCACTGACAACACCAAGTGCAAAGGTCAGTGCAAAAATCTTGACCCAAAAGCCATACGCCATCATCCACGCTGATTCTCCGCTGCGATGAAACCGGATTTTGAAATACAGCAGAACCCAACCCAGTGCGATGGTGATGGTTGGAAACAAAATATGAAAAGAAATATTGGCCGCAAATTGAATTCGGGCCAACATGAACGCATCCATGGTCAGTTCCCCTTCTTTTTACCCAAAACAGCAATCTTGTCTTTCATTTCCAGCAGGCGCGGTACCTTATTTCCGAAACGTAGCAACAGCTCAAGATCTGATCGACTCAATTTCAGCAAATCATCGCTCCAGTCAGATACCTGCTCCATCAGCGCACACATTTCCTGCAATTTCTTCTGCGCATGTTTTTGCTCACCTGTGCTGGCTTCCTCCAACAGACTCTGCCGTAACAGCGTCAGGGTTGGATCAAGCTCGCGTTTGCGGCGCTCTTCCAACAGGGTCAACGCAATATCCAGCACATCGTCCGGCGTGGCGAAATAATCCTTGCGATCACCCGGTAGATGCTGAAGTTGGACCAGACGCCAGGATTGCAGCTCCTTCAGACTCATACTGACATTCGAGCGGGACAAGCCCAGCCGCTCGCTGATCTGCTCTGCATTCAGGGGATCCTCCGAGACGTACAGCAGTGCATAGATTTGACCGACCGTGCGATTGATGCCCCAGCGACTACCCATCTCGCCAAAATGCAGAATAAAGGCCTGTACCATCGGGTCTAGAGTATTCATATCTATTAATATCTGTAGTTTCAGTAATTACTGAAATTACTGTATCACGAAAAATAACTTCTGTCTTGTGACAGCTGTCTCAAAATGCCTGCAAGCTCGATTCACTGATACTTGCGATTCACCAAGACTTGATTGAATAGCGGACTTGCAGCAGGGTGACGTGGGGCCGGGCCGTGGTAAACACCCCCACTTTTCTGTGGATGCATATCCGGCCTCAGACAATCCAACTTCAGAATCCACATTATTTGCATAATCTGGGTTGCAATCTGCCGTACGATTTGAGAATAATTATTTTTACTACACGCAATTTTTCACAAGAAACTTAAATCATGTCGAAATATAAATACGGATTATTGGCCGCTTTATTAGCTTCAAGTACCGCTAACGCAGAAAATGTCGAGGTGTATGTCACCGACTTACTTGACAACATTCAAAATGGATATTGCCTGGACATTGCCAAAGGCAAGGGCGCCAGCGCCAATCCTGAAGACGGTCTTCAAGCGCATACCTGTTATAGCCCCTTGGGCGAAGTACTGGTAGATCAGGCATTTGACCCAGAGAAATTTAAAGACGGTGTGCTCTACATGCCCGAATTTGACGTTTGTATTCAGGCAGTATCAACAGAAGCTGGTTCGTCGCTTGAGCTAGCAAGCTGCGATGGGTCAGAAGCGCAAAGTTGGATATTTAACGGCGAGGGCACCATAGCGCCGACAAGTGCTCCTGCGATGTGCGTAACTCTAGCCGAGGAGACGAGAACCGGTCGGAGCGATGAAAATCAAATGAAGGCACTTACGCTGGAAGATTGCTCTGACGATCTGGCAAAATCTCAAACCTGGTCTAACCGAACTGCCGACTAACCAGATCCTTTTTGAGTTTTAGAATTTGATGGGCATCTAAACGATAACAGGCATGGGTGATGGGCGCAGCTAGGCGTTATTCATCTTTGCCTTATCTACACCCAAGCCGAGCTTATCGGGTCGGTAAACTAGTGCGCCTCTTCCCACGAGTTGCCGACACCTACATCTACATCGAGCGGCACATCAAGTTCGGCAGCACCAATCATTAACGATTTCAGCTCTTCACCCACCTTGTCTGCCTGACCCGACTTTACTTCAAGAACCAATTCGTCATGGACTTGCATAATGATTCGGGCATCTATCTTTTTACTGCTTAGCCAAGCATCAACGCTAATCATTGCCCTTTTTATAATGTCTGCCGCTGTTCCTTGCATCGGCGCATTGATCGCCGTTCTTTCGGCATACTGGCGCATTTGCGCGTTTCTGGCATTGATATCGGGCAGGTACAAACGACGACCAAACACGGTTTCAACAAAACCCTGCTCTTTGGCCAAGTCCCTGGTGTTATCCATATAAGCCTTGACGCCGGGGTAACGGGCAAAGTACAGATTGATATACTCTTGCGCCTCACCGCGCGGGATATCGAGTTGCTTGGCCAGACCGAATGCCGACATTCCATAGATCAGGCCGAAGTTGATTGCCTTTGCCGCACGCCGTTGATCATCGATCACGTCTTCCGTCGGTACAGAAAATACTTCAGATGCGGTCGCTCTATGTATATCAATCCCCGCCGCAAATGCTTTTAACAACCCTTCATCTTTGGATAGATGAGCCATGATACGCAGCTCAATCTGCGAATAATCTGCAGCTAGCAGCCGGTGGCCTTTTTCAGGTACAAACGCCTCGCGAATACGTCTCCCCTCTTCTGTTCTGATGGGTATGTTCTGCAGGTTCGGATCTGAGGACGACAACCTGCCCGTTGAAGCAACCGCTTGATGATAGGACGTGTGTATTCTTCCGGTTTGCTCGTTAACCTGTAGAGGCAACTTGTCAAGATAAGTGGACTTCAACTTTGTCAGACTTCGATATTGCAGGATAATTGCCGGCAATTTGTAGTCGGCTGCCAACTGCACCATCACATTCTCAGCCGTTGACGGTTGTCCCTTGGGCGTTTTCGCCAACACCGGAAACTGTTTCTCGTCAAAAAATATTTCCTGTATTTGTTTTGGTGAACCCAAATTGAATTCCCGTCCGGCATCTGCATAGGCTTCCTGTTGCAACTCATCCAGCCTTATCGCAAATTCATCGCTTTGCTTTTTCATCATGCCGGTATCTATGCGTACCCCATTGCACTCGATTGTTGAAAGCACAGGTACCAGAGAAATCTCGGTAGTTTCGTAGAGTGCTTTCAGCTTTTCTTCTTTTTGCAACGCTGGCCACAATGTTTGATGCAAGCGCAATGTGATATCAGCATCCTCTGCTGCGTAATGCCCTGCTTTCTCCAGATCAATTTCATTAAAGGTGAGCTGTTTTTTCCCCTTGCCGGCTATGTCTTCATAATGAACAGTGCTCTCTCCAAGGTATTTTTCAGCCAGAGTATCCATATCATGTCGCGAACCGGTTGAGTTCAAGACGTAAGACTGCAACATGGTGTCGTGCTGTATACCAGACATCACGATGTCATATTTACGCAGGACATTCGCGTCATATTTCAGATTCTGGCCAACCAGCTTTACTTTGCTGCTTTCCAACAGTGGCTTCAGGGCACCCAGCACATATTCTCGCGTTAACTGCTTCGGAGCACCCTCATAATCATGTGCCACAGGCACATAGGCAGCGGTACCCGCATCAACCGAGAAGGAGACTCCAACTATATTCGCGACCATGTAGTCGAGACTGTCTGTCTCCGTATCAAACGCAAACAACTCTGCCTTTTCCAGACGCTTGATCCAGGCTTCAAAAACTTTTTTGTCAAACACCGTCTCGTAGGATTTATCAACACTACTGACAGAATCGACGGCAACCGGGGACTGACTCCCTGCCGAGCCAGCCGCTACTTCTCCACCTTCAAGATCGCGTAACCACGATTTAAATTCCAATTGCGCATACAGTTCTTTCAGTTTTTCATTGTCTGCCTGCTGCAAGCTGAGTGAATCGAAATTACGATCCAGTTCAACATCGGTCTTTATCGTGGCTAGCTGATACGACAGTGGTAAAGTCTCAAGCCCGGCACGGAGTTTTTCTCCAATTTTGCCTTTGACCTGATCTGCATTATCAATAACACCCTGGACACTGTCATAGGCGGCAAGCCATTTGACGGCCGTTTTGGGACCACAGCCGGGAACTCCGGGGATATTGTCGGACGTGTCTCCGACAAGCGCCAGATAGTCAATGATCTGATCCGGACGCACCCCAAACTTCTCGATAACTCCGTCGACATCAAGCATCTGGTTGTTCATGGTGTTAATCAATGTGGTGTTCTCGTCAACCAACTGAGCCATGTCCTTGTCACCGGTCGAGATCACGGTCTTTCTGCCGGCCCTGCTGGCCGCAACAGCCAAGGTGCCGATAACATCATCAGCCTCCACATTCGGTACGATTAGCATCGGCAGGCCGAGCGCTGTAACCAGCTGATGAAGCGGCTCGATCTGGGACCGCAATTCATCCGGCATTGATGGACGGTTGGCTTTGTATTCCTTGTAGATTTCGTCCCGAAAGGTCTTGCCTTTGGCATCGAATACAATCCCTACCTGTTCAGCCTGATATTGATCCACCAGCTTGCGGATCATATTGATCACGCCTTTTACCGCACCAGTAGGTTGACCACTGGAGGTTGCCAACGGAGGCAGTGCGTGAAACGCGCGATAGAGATAGGATGAGCCATCTACTAGGATAATTGGTTTTTGTTCAGCCATACTTGTAAGTGTCTCGCTCGGTTCAGATTCCGGGCTTATACGGTTTTAAATGCCATTGGATAAATTATGCGTCAATTGCCAACCAACAACTACAAATCTCCTGCAGATCGTGATCGTATCCTGAACCGGGATTCATGGAAAATATTTCAGATAATGGCCGAGTTTGTTGAAGGCTTTCAACAACTTGCTGATATCAGTCCTTCTGTGAGTATTTTTGGCTCAGCGCGTTTCAAAGAAGATCACGAGTACTATCAAGTGACAGAGCATATCGCAAGACTGTTATCCGATTCCGGATTTGCTGTGGTCAGTGGCGGGGGACCCGGTGTGATGGAGGCAGCCAACAAAGGGGCTTTTGCAGGCAAATCAGCTAGCGTGGGTCTTAATATCAAGCTTCCGCACGAGCAGACAGGTAATCCGTTTCAGGATATCGGGGTTACCTTCAAGTACTTCTTTGCCCGCAAGGTTATGTTCGTGAAATATGCATCGGCCTATGTGGTTATGCCAGGAGGATTTGGCACCTTGGACGAGACAGCGGAAATCCTGACCCTGATTCAAACCGGTAAAACCAAACGAATCCCGGTCATTCTCTATGGGTCTGAATTCTGGACCGGGCTGCTGGACTGGTTTCAGAACACATTGGTCGAGGTAGGGACAATAAGCCCCGAGGACATGGATCTGTTCATTCTAACCGACGATCCGCAGGAGGTTGTTGATTCGATATTTGATTTCTACGAAGGGGTGGATATCGATACGATCATCGACAGCTCTCAGCTCTCGATGGATATCTGACGAAAGGAAACAATTTTTAGACAGCTTACCCGGCTTTTCTGGCCGGGGAACCATATTCAGCAAGCTCCAGGGAATAATGCGACAGCGAATTTGAGCAGAATGCAAAGCGGTTCTTACCGGAGTTTTTGGCTTTGTACATTGCCTTGTCTGCACGTTGCAGGATTTCTGCAGCACTATAGCGGCTGCCATCGACCAGGCATATTCCAATACTGGCCCCAATTCGGACAGTTTCTTCAAGCTGGAATGGAGGCTGCAGCGCCAGCAGTAGCCCGGATGCAACTTTCTCACACTGCATCCGATCCCTACCCATGGAGACCAATGCAAACTCATCGCCACCCTGTCGCGAGATAAAGGCCTCGCCGCCTGCAGCAGATTCAAAACGAGCGGCTGTCTTCACCAGCAATTGATCACCAGCAGCATGACCCAAGGTGTCGTTGACCTCCTTGAACCCATCCAGATCGATAAAAAAAAGCGCAATACTCTGACCTGAATCCACCATTTGCCCGGTGTTAGCCTGCAGATACTGATGTAATTTGAAACGATTGGGCAAACCGGTTAACTCGTCATGCTCAGCCCGGAATTTTGCATCATTCAGTACCCGATGGATGCGGGCACTTAGTGAGATATGACTGATCGCCGAGCGTAACAAGTTTCCGAGCACACCCATGCTGCCCGATTGACCCGCAAAGCTTGTTCGCAACAAAACCCACGGCTCTCCATCATCGAGCAGTAAAAAGACGTTCTCAGCTGACTGCTGACAGTTTGCCAGCTCAAAGTAGGACAAAGAAACAAAAGACAGATTCGACATGGAATGCGTCAACCCTGCCTTCCCGCAGACTAGTCTGAACAGGCTCTGACGTTGACCCTGAAGTTCAGTCTCCGAGAGGCGTTGAGTTTGTCCGCCCTGTTTCTCCCAGGCTCCCAGAGAATGAGTAATCGAGCTACCCTCGAGGGCCCAGAGATCCACTTTCGTACATCCAAAATGGTTCAACAGGTTCTCTGCAGATACTTCAAAAAGTGAATCCAGACTCTGGCTCGCAGCGGTATGCGCTGACAACTTAATCAGACAACGGGTTTGCTCCAGCTCTTCTCTGGTTTGATGAATAAGTTTTGCATTCAGAATTGCGATACCAGCAAGATTGGTATACTGCTGAAGCAGTTCAAGATGTGCTTCAATGGAATCGCAATCCTCGGAAAACATCAGGCCCAATACTCCAAATACCTTGCCGTCGACTGTCATTGGCAGTGCACAAGCCTGTGTGATGTTTCCCTGCACGCTGGAAAGGCGACCTGCAAACTTCCCGTAGTCGTCAACGTACAGAGAGTGAGCGTTTTGCCAGACGTTCCCTGCCATGCCCTGACCTTTTTGCAGACGCTGCCCCAACTTTGCAACCGGCTGCCCGGCGATACTAACCAGCTCCAGAAGTTCTTTATCCTCAGTCACCAAGTGTACAAACGTCGATGATGCACCCGTCAGATTGATCAGGTGAGTGGTCACCATATCGAGTATGACTGCCAAACCTTTCTGTTTGGGGACTTCGTCCCCTAGTTGCGTGATCGCACAGAGGATCTGGTGTCTCAGATCAACTGTCTCTGATGGTTTAGATAAAGTGAGACTGCGGATGGAGCTGCCGGGAGCTGCACGGCGAGTACGAAAAACTGGACGATGCAGAAGAGTTTTTAGCTTTTGATAGAACATAAAATAAATGGGCAAATCCTTTTGTCTCTCCTCCTTAACACGATGTCGGCACTGAAACCCCTCAGTTTTAGCACCCGTAGATCAAAAGC
>CALFCE010000074.1 GCA_937951215.1 uncultured Granulosicoccaceae bacterium | reverse complement strand
CAATTTTTCAAAATTATCAGCCCACAAGCCAATAATAAAACCGAACAGACTGAAGGATAAGCAGGTCAGAATAAAAAAGGCCAACATCCAGAATGGATGTGCAATTTTCAGTTCCACGAAAAAGCTGGCAGTAATCAATATTATGGTGCCGATGATAAAAGATTTGGTTGCAGCCGCTCCCACGTAACCAATAATAATCTCCAGAAAGGAGATGGGTGCTGACATTATTTCGTAAATGGTGCCGGTGAATTTCGGAAAGAATATACCGAAGGACGCATTGGAAATACTTTGTGTCAGCAATGACAACATCATCAGACCGGGTACGATAAACACACCATAGGACACATTTTCTATCTCCTGGATGCGAGAGCCAATCGCCGCACCGAACACGACAAAATACAAGGCGGTGGAGATTACCGGGGAGGCAATGCTCTGCAACAGCGTGTTCCAGGTACGCATCATCTCATTGACGTAAATCACTTTTATCGCTGAAAAATTCATCCTGCCGACTCCGATAAGCTGCCCTCACTTGCTGGATCGCGCCCACCTTCATCAGCCGCTGATTGTTCCTTGTCTGATACCAGGTTGACAAAAATGTCTTCCAGGGAGCTCTGCGAAGTCTGTAGATCCTGCAACACCAGACCGGAGTCATTAATCGACGCCAGTAATGATGTGATACCAGTACGTTTGTCCGCTCTTGCATCATAGCTATAAGTCAGGGCTTTGCCATCTGCTGAACGCGACAGTTCATACTGGTCCAGACTCGCCGGTATTGATTCACAAGGTTCACGCAACTCGACCATCAGATGCTTCTTACCGAGTTTTTGCATCAGCGATTGTTTTTCTTCCAACAGCAACAGCTCACCATGGTTAATCACTCCTACTCTATCGGCAATTTCCTCCGCCTCTTCGATATAGTGCGTTGTCAGAATAATAGTGACGCCCTGACCACGTAACTTCTCGACAATTTCCCACATATCTTTTCGTAACTCGACATCGACACCCGCAGTGGGCTCATCCAGGAAGAGAATGCTTGGCTGATGTGACAGTGCTTTCGCAATTAGCACGCGTCGTTTCATACCTCCCGAGAGCTGCATCAGCAGATTGTTTTTTTTGTCGATCAAGGTCAGATCGGTCAAAAGCTGCTCGATATACGCAGGGTCAGCAGGCTTGCCGAACAAACCTCGGCTGAAACAGACGGTGCTCCATACCTTGTCAAATGCCCCCAGTGTCAGTTCCTGCGGCACCAGCCCGATCATGGAGCGTGTTTTACGGAAATCGCGTTCAATATCGAAGCCGCCTACAGTCACCGAACCCTTTGTCGCCGCGACCAAACCACAGATAACAGAGATCAGCGTGGTTTTTCCGGCACCGTTGGGGCCGAGCAAAGCCAAAATTTCGCCTTGTTTGATGTCGAGATTAACCGAGTTCAGAGCCTGATGGCCTCCGGCATAGGTTTTACTGACGTTTTTAACAGAGATAATGGTGCTCATGACACGCCTGATTGACACTCATCTGCCGGGTCTTTGTATATCGACAGAAATAGTTGTTGCAGTTAAGCAACCGGGTCGATGGTGCGACCCGATCGCTACAAAAGAATAGTACCCCGAGGGGAGAGGCCAGCTCCGTGATCAGAAAAAGGCCTGCAACCCGGTCTGTGCGCGACCGAGAATCAAGGCATGCACATCATGTGCGCCCTCGTAGGTATTGACAGTTTCGAGATTACACATATGACGCATGATCTGGAAGTCTTCGGAAATCCCGTTGCCACCGTGCATGTCTCTGGACATCCTGGCTATGTCCAACGCTTTGCCGCAGTTTTGTCGCTTGATCATACTGATCATTTCCGGCGCAGCCTGGGCTTCATCCATCAATCGGCCGGTTCTGAGTGCGGCTTGTAACCCGAATGCGATATCCGTTTGCATATCAGCGAGCTTTTTCTGAAAGAGTTGGGTTTGAGCCAGCGGCCGGTCAAATTGTTTACGATCAAGGCCGTATTGAAGCGCTGCATGCCAACAAAATTCAGACGCCCCCATCACCCCCCAGGCGATACCGTAGCGGGCACGATTAAGACAGCCGAAGGGCCCCTTGAGCCCCGATACATTCGGCAGCAGGGCGTCTTCAGAGACTTCAACATCCTCCATCACTATTTCACCAGTCACGGAAGCACGCAGGGACATCTTCCCCGAGATTTTAGGCGCACTCAGACCTTCCATACCTTTCTCGAGAATAAACCCGCGAATTTTTCCATCGTGTTCATCCGACTTGGCCCAGACGACAAACACATCTGCCAGCGGGCTATTGGAGATCCACATTTTGGAACCGTTCAGGCGATAACCATTGGCTGTTTTGACAGCGCGTGTTTTCATGCCGGCCGGGTCAGAACCGGCATCCGGTTCGGTCAAACCAAAACAACCGATCAACTCGCCACTGGCAAGCCCCGGTAAATAACGCTGGCGCTGCTGTTCCGAGCCATAGGCATAAATGGGATACATAACGAGACTGGACTGGACAGACATCATGGAGCGGTATCCGGAATCCACTCTTTCGATTTCTCGCGCAATCAAACCGTAGGCAACATACCCAGCACCGATACCGCCATAGGCCTCGGGTATCGTCACCCCTAGCAGGCCCATCTCGCCCATCTCCCGAAAGATACCGGCATCGACCTTTTCTTCGCGGTAGGCTTCGGTCACACGCGGCATCAATTTGTCTGCCGCATAGGAGGCAGCAGCATCCCGCAGCTGACGCTCATCACTGCTCAGTTGCGATTCCAGCAGAAAAGGATCCTGCCAGGAAAAACCCGCAAGGCCCGGTAAATCCTTCGCTTTCAATTCCGGCTGGTTGGTTTCGTTACTCATAACGATCACATTCGAATGGGGATGTCGCCTGATTATACAGCAACAGGTCAGCATATCGGCTGTTATTACAGGCTACAATGATGCATCAACTTTGATCAGACTGAAACCGGGAAATCAATTCACCATG
>CALFCE010000073.1 GCA_937951215.1 uncultured Granulosicoccaceae bacterium | reverse complement strand
AACGACCCTTGGGAAAACGGCTTTGGGCAAGACGGCCTTGGGCAAAACGGCCCTGAGCGCCGATCTTGACCAATCCCCTGGGTTTACCTGCCTTGCTTTGCTGATATTGGCATGCAGTATTATACCGATCAACAGAGCCGTAGCTGAAACTTCCAGCCCATCAGCGACGGCAAGCGGCAAACCGCTCCCCGCGCTTGGCAATACCCCGGAAGCTGACGATGAGATGTCGATCGAGGTCAGCGACCAGTTTGTCTGGAAACCGACAAGTTCGTCCAGTAACGGTGCCGGGCAGGGTTCGGTATGGAGTTTAATCCTTCAATCCAACCGGCTTCCTATCCACCTGACCGAGGATATCGAGCGATTTAAAACCAAACTGAAGGAAGATGCCTGGTGGATGGAAAAAATTCTTGAGCGTGCGCGCCCCTACCTGCACTTCATCGTCCAACGCTTGGACGCTCGGGGCTTGCCTCTCGATCTGGCACTGGTGCCAGCCATTGAAAGTGCCTTTCAGCCACACGTTGTCAGTTCGGGGGATGCAGCCGGCCTGTGGCAGATCGTACCTGTCACCGCAAAACAAATAGGACTGCAACGCGATGTCTGGGTCGACGGGCGTGCCGATCTCCGCCAGTCAACACGGGCGGCGCTGGATTATTTGAGCTATCTCAATGCCGAGTTTGAAGGCGAGTGGGCACTGACTCTGGCTGCCTATAATGCCGGTCCCGGCAGAGTCAAGGCCGCGATACGACGAAATCGTGAGTCGGATCTTCCCACTGATTACTGGTCACTCGATTTACCGCAGGAAACACGTGACTATGTGCCCAAATTGGCCGCTCTGATCGAATTGCTGCGTCAGACGCCGTCATCTCCGATCAACATGCCCTACATAGACAACAAACCGTATTTTGAGGAAGTCGATGTCAAGCAGAGAATCAGCCTAGATGTGGCTGCGGAGCTGGCTGAGGTAACTGAACGCACGATGTCGAGGCTGAATGCCAACCTGATTCATGCAGTCACTCCACCCGATGGCCCACACACGCTCTTGATACCCAAAACAAAAACCGAGGTGTTTTACAAAAACCTCGCTGCAGCACAGGGGCGATCGCTGTTTTCATTACCAGCCACACACGAAGTGATCAGCGGTGACAGCATCTCCACCATAGCCCGGCTATACGGTATCACCCGAGACGAGTTACGAGAGCTGAACAACCTGCAAGGCGATTTGATAAGAATCGGGCAAAAGTTGGCTGTTGTGGACCGGCGGGCAGGCCAGGAACAGAAAAAGAAGAAATCGAGCCCTGCGAAGAAGCAGGTCGCCAGTGTCGAAAAACAGCGGTATGTGATCCGCCCCGGTGACACATTGTCGGAGATTGCCCAACGCTTTGGTGTCAAAATCAGCAGCATAACGCATCAAGACGGTTCGTCACCTGCGGAAAAACGCCTGATTCCGGGAAAGTCCCTGGTAATTCGATCGTCAACGAAAAAAAACAGTGGCTAATCGGCTAATTATATCGCTTACAGTGTTGACGCAACCGCCTGAAAAGCCAATAATTACCCGCCTGTCGACTGGGCTCCTAGTCGCTGCTGTCCACTCGTTTTGTTCAACAGCTGTAATCTGGACGATAGAAACCACAGGCACCGTTCGGCCCGACCCTACCATGGCGCAGGAGTGATATGACCACCATCATCGTAACTCACGAAAATAATGAGCTGGATGAATACGATTTCGATCTCGAAATCAAAACCATCAGCATCGGTAGGCGCTCTACCAACGATGTTTGCATCCCCAATTTATCGGTCAGTGGCCAACACGCCAAGATCACAATCAGTGACTCCGGCTCCATGGTTGAGGACTTGAACAGCACCAATGGCACCTATATCAACGGTCGGCTGATCAGCCGTCAGCTGCTCAACGATGGTGACGATATCGTGATCGGCAAAACCCGTGTGACCTTCCTGCAGCCAGCCAGAAAATCTGCCGCTGATGCTGCCCGACAGCTAGGCGCAGCCGACGATATTGTCGAGGAAGCCGAACTTCACGATGATGAAGAGCCCTTGTCTCTGGCTGAGAAGGCAGCACTTCACCGGCAGCAAATGGCGAGCGAATCCAAACGCAACGGCTCGGTTGCAGATTCCGAAGCAGGCAAGGGCCGAGCGGCTGTTCAGCCTGAAGAAAACGAAAGCGAATTCGCGGGTGATTATGACGATGACTTCGACGAGAGTTTTATCGATGAAGTAGGCCCTGGCTTCGAAGGTGCCGAATATCCGCCGGCAGAGGTCGATGCAGATGCCGGCGCTGCTGTAGCCCGGAAAGCCAAATCCGGCTCTTCTGCACGTACGCGCTCCGAGGCAAAAGATGCGGCATTGCAAAACGGAGCTGCCGCACCCTCTACCAAGTCGCTGAAACCGGTCGCTGCGACAGCGGCTGTGGCAAGCGCCGGGTTGGGCAGAAAAGCACAATCAGAGCAGCTGATTGAAGAAGCCGAAGAACTGGTACACGAGCTTGAGGATGATCCCGTCAGCCGCAGCGGCGCCGTGATTGAAATTAAAAACGGTGCCAAGTCAGGTCAGGTATTACCGATTGACAAACCCGTGACCACATTGGGCCGGCCCGGTATTCAGATAGCAGCCATCATGAAAAAACCCGAAGGGTATTTCCTGATGCATATTGAAAGTGAAAACAACGTCGATCGACCTCGCTTGAACGACGATACCATCGGCGACGAGCCAGTGATGTTGTCCAGTGGAGACTCTTTAAACGTTGCCGGGATTGATGTCCAGTTTATGTTGTCGTAGCGGGACCAGGTAATCGTGCCGTCTACCTACTGGTGGCGGCACTGATTTATGCATTAATCTGGTTTCTGCATTGATAAAGAAATCTGCCATCGACAACACAATCTGGTAATGACAACTCAGTCCGGAAACAATCCACTGGATATATAGCGATCTCCTCGATCACAGACTATCGTGACGATCACTGCGTTTTCGACTGAAGGCAATAAGCCCAGCGCTGCCACCATTGCACCACCCGAAGAAACGCCTCCAAAAATACCTTCCTCAGTGGCCAGAGTTCTGGCCATTTCTTCGGCATCTGCTGCCGACACATCAATGATGCGATCAACACGATCACTTTCGTAAATTGCCGGTAGGTACTCGGGTGCCCAGCGTCTGATGCCCGGTATACTGGAACCATCCTTGGGCTGCACTCCCACTATCTGAATATCAGGGTTCTGCTCCTTCAAGTAACGGGAAACGCCCATGATGGTGCCGGTGGTACCCATTGAGCTGACAAAATGTGTGATACGCCCACCGGTAGCTTGATAAATTTCAGGACCAGTGGAGACATAATGCGCGGCAGGATTATCCGGATTTGCAAACTGATCGAGAAGCTTGCCCTCTCCGTCATCGTGCATGGATTTCGCCCAGTCCCGCGCGTGCTCCATGCCCTGCTCTTCGGTCACCAACACCAACTCTGCGCCATAGGCTTTCATCAGAGACCGTCGCTCGGCAGTCATATTGTCAGGCATCAGCAGCCGCATGCGAAAACCCAGCGCTGCAGCTACCATGGCCAATGCTATCCCCGTATTGCCACTGGTTGCCTCGATCAAGGTATCGCCTGGCTGGATATCTCCGCGCTCCATCGCTCGAAGAATCATATTCGACGCAGGACGATCCTTTACCGACCCTGCCGGATTATCGCCCTCCAGTTTGCATAACACTGCGTTGTTGTTTTCAGCCGGGGCCAAACGCTGCACCTGACACAGGCGGGTGTTGCCAATCTGTCTGACCAAAGGTTGGAAAGCAGAATCTTTGCTCGAGCTTGAATCAGTCATAGTGTGTTCCAGCTTAAGGTGTGCATTAGGGTTTAGCGGGCTTATCCTGAAGGCTGGGCAATGCCCCAGCAGCAGCAATCGAAGTTGCGATTATATCGGACATCCCGGACGCCGACATCGACTGACAATCGAGATCATGAGTGTTATCCATGCTGCGTAGCCAGGTCAGTTGGCGTTTTGCCAGCTGTCTGGTGGCGGCCTGCCCAGTCTCCAGCAGCTGCGATTCATTGATCTCGCCCAGCAAAAAACTCCAGGCCTGGCGGTAACCGACAGAGCGCATACTTGGCAGCTCGCGATGAATCATGGCTTCACTTGCAAGGGCCTTGACCTCAGCCACCAGACCGTTTTGTAACATGACCTGAAAACGCTCATTAATCACTTGGTGCAAAAGCGCGCGATCAACCGGTTGTAAAGCAAATTTAAGTATCGGGTTAGGCAACGCTGAGTCGTTCTGCCGGGCATGCCACTGACTGAGACTCCTGCCACTTAATTGCCAAACTTCAAGCGCACGCTGAATGCGCTGAGGATCATTGGCATGTATCCGGGCTGCAGATTCTGGATCAATAGTCGCGAGTTTGTTGTGCATTGCCTCCCAGCCAACCGCCGAAGCCTCGCGATTGAGCGCGTCCCTGACCTCCTGATTTGCCCGTGGCAACTCTGATAGCCCCTCTTCCAGAGCCTTGAAATACAACATCGTGCCTCCCACCAGCACCGGCACCTTGCCAAGGGCATGTGTTTCGGTGATCAGGGCTTTGGCGTCAGTACAAAAATCTGCGGCAGAATAGGTTTCCCAGGGTTCTCGTATGTCAATCAGCGCATGCGGGCATTGTCGCAGTTCCTCAGGGCCCGGTTTCGCAGAACCAATATCGAGGCGGCGGTAAACCTGACTGGAATCAACACTGATCAAAGTGCAGTTGATACGCTGATGCAAGGCTGTCGCTACGGCGGTTTTACCGGTGGCCGTCGGTCCCAGAATAAAGACAACCGGCAGCGCTGAATCCGGGGTTTGCCGATCGCTATGCTGACTCGAGTGTGCTGGCAGTTCTTCCGGCATGTGGACAGTTAGCGACCACGCAAAAACAGTTGATCAAGCTCAGCCGTTGATAGTTGGGTCCAGGTAGGTCTGCCGTGATTGCATTGGCCACTGAATTCAGTGGTTTCGATTGCCCGTAACAACGCATTCATTTCCGGTTGAGTCAGATGTCGGTTGGCTCTAACCGAACCATGGCAGGCCATACTGGAAAGCACATCATTCATCTGGTGTTGTATGCGTTCTACCGTTTGATAACTAATGAAATCTGCCAGAACATCCCGCAACAGCGCAGCAGCATCACCCTTTTGCAGTAGCAGCGGTACCGCCCTGACACTGAGCTGCTCAGGGCCCATTCTGTCAACCTCAAGGCCCAGCCCAGCCAGCAAGGCCTGACAATCTTCCAACGTATCCGCTTCACGCCGGCTAACCGGTACCATCACCGGGACCAACAACGACTGAGATGCAATCCCTCCCTGATCAAAGCTGCGCTTCAGTTCCTCATAGGTAATTCTTTCGTGAGCAGCATGCGCATCCACCAACACCAGCCCTGACCGGTTCTGCGCCAAAATATAAATATCGTGCAAGTGAGCCAATGCAAAACCGAGCGGGTATTCTTCCCCGGTTTCCGGGTCGACACCCGGGGGGATGGCGTGGGGCTGCGCTGAATATCCATTATCTGCAGCACCGCCGGCTGTTGATTCCAAACCCGCCGTCAAGGCTTGCAGACCTGACAACTGATCACGCACAGCCAATCTCATACTGCTCTGTGACCATGGAGCGCCAGCAGATTGTTGTTGAGCCGGCATACTACGGCCGACCGGGTGAAGTGATCGCATGTGTGCTGTCGACGATTCGGTGCCAAGTGCCGCCTGACTGCGCTCCAGCACAGCAGTATCACCACTTGCAGTCGACCACGCAGACAGTTGCGGAGCGCCTGGCAACGAGGGGTCTTCCACAGCATCTGCTGGTCGCAACTCGGCCAGCGCTGCTGAAATGGTTTTACGCAGAAACGAATGCACATTTCGTGAGTCGCTGAAGCGCACCTCCTGCTTGCCCGGATGCACGTTGACATCGACCAGCACCGGATCCATCGACAGAAACAAAACATAGGCTGCATGCCGCTGATGGTAAACAAGGTCGGCATAAGCTTGTTTGATAGCATGTGAAACCACGCGATCCTTGATCACTCTGCCATTCAGATAAACGTATTGCATATCTGCCTGACTTCTCGTAAAAGTCGGTTCGGCTATCCATCCATGCAAGGTAGGAATGCGGTTGGAGCCATTGAGCTCGAGTGAAGTATCGGAAACACTGTCATCTTCAGGTGAGCCGAGACTGTTCCGACTGCGGGTATCCAGATATAGAGCCTTGGCAATAAATTCATTGCCACAGACACCAGCAACCCGCTGCTCGCTTTTGGTTTGTGTTGTGGCCACAGGCCATTTGAAAATGGTTCGATTGTTATGGATGAGCGTGAACGCACAGTCAAACCGGGCCAGCGCCAGCTTCTTAACCACCGACTCACAATGCTGAAACTCGGTGCGTTCGGTACGCATGAATTTGCGACGCGCCGGCACATTGTAGAAAAGCTCACTGACTTCGATGCTGGTACCGTCCTGCTGCGGATCCGGTTTGGGCTCCAGTATGGCAGCGTCGGCGTATTCAATAGACCATCCATGCTCGGCACTTCTGACTTTTGAACGTAAAACCAATCGCGATACAGATGCAATACTGGGTAGCGCCTCACCTCTGAAACCGAGACTGGAAACCGAGTGCAGATCTTCCATTGATGAAATCTTGCTGGTGGCGTGTCGTGACAGTGCCAAGGACAATTCATCCTTCGGGATGCCACATCCATCGTCGCTGATGCGGATCTTTGCCAGCCCCCCCTTTTGCAGATCTATCACGATATGCGTCGAACCGGCATCAAGACTGTTTTCCAGTAATTCCTTGACGATTGAGGCCGGGCGCTCGATCACCTCACCAGCAGCAATCTGGTTTATCAGGTGATCGGGCAGTTGCTGGATAGTCATGTGCTTGAGCTTTGATCAGTACATGCGGAAATCACCGCCGGAGGGGCAGATTAGCACTAGCGGTAATGACACTCAAACCCGTCACCACCTCAACGGGGGCTGTGACCGGTAACCTGGATGGTGTCAGATCGGCTTCGCCTGAGCCGGCATGTTCCTAACCCGAACGGCCCTGCGATGCAAGCCAGGTGCCTTGTGGCGCTCTTTGCTGCATGTACTCGACAATACCGTCTTTCAGCGACACGGCCAGCCGTTGTTGAAACCGTCGATTGCGCAACTTTTTTTCCTCGGACGGATTGGAAATAAAGGCGGTTTCAACCAGCACCGACGGAATATCAGGCGACTTCAGAACGGCAAAGTTTGCCTGCTCCACTTTGGGTTTGTGTACCGCGCCAACCTTTCCCAGATGCTTTAACAGGATGTCGCCAACCTCAATGCTGGATTCTATGGTGGTATTCTGAGACAGTTCAATCAATGTACGTTTGAGATCCAAGGTCATATTTTCCATATCAACCCCTTCCAGTGGGTCGACCTTGTTGGCTTGCTCAGCCAGAAACTGTGCGGCCTCAGAGCTGGCTCCTTTCAACGACAATGTATAGACCGATGAGCCGCTGGCCGCACGACGTGGAAACGCATCGGCATGAAGTGAGACAAAGAGATCGGCATGGCTATCGCGAGCGATTTCTATGCGGCGACGCAACGGCACATAATAGTCACCGGTGCGAACCATCTTCACCTGTACTCCTTGCTGTTCGTCGAGTTGGGAGCGCAAGCGATTCCCTATTTGCAAGGTGATGTCTTTTTCAAGTGTTCTGCGTTTTCCGATCGCTCCCGGATCCTTGCCACCATGCCCCGCATCTACCGCAACAACAACATCGCGACCGGACGCTCGCTCTATGATATGTGAGCTGGAGCGGGGTTGTAGTGGATCACCTTTCACCCCGAGATCGACCAACAAGCGCTGCCCACCATGCCGTGGTACGAATTGGTAGCTGGCCTTGGTCTGACGACGCAGGTCGATCACAATCCGCAGTCGATCGTCAGCATGTTGGCCAAACCTGATCGATTTAATCACTCCGGATTCAAAACGCTCGTTAGTCAGGCCCTGCACCGCCGCCGCATTGACATCGATAACGAGGCGATCCGGGTTAGCCAGAGTGAAAATTTTGACACCCTCAGGCTTGCTATTGAAATCGAAATAAAGGTTCAGGTTATCGTGATGGACAACCCTGACAGCCTGCAGCATGCTGCCGGCAACAACAGGTGTGCTTGCCAGACTGGCAGCTGCAGCGGCAGCTAATGTTTTGATTAACAATCGTCGTTGTCTTTGTTCCAGAGTTTTTTTATCCCAATGTGACATGTCACCCCCTGACATGGATTTTGACTCTGCCAACGGCAGTCTTACCTACAGATCTTGTGCACGAGCCGTTCACCCCGGGACAGCAATGCGGGGCAATTAATTATTATTGACGTCGCTTGATATTGTTATAGGTGAAGCTGGGCAATCTGCAAATGAACATTTGCTAATGGGGGGACGGCTTGGTTTGCAGCTCAGTTTGCAGCTGGGGTTGCGGGTGGGGTTGCAGCGGAAATTTCCGACAACAGGGCGCGCCGCTGGGAACCTTGATGCTCTAAAGTCAACTCCCAGTTAGGAGCCGGCAACTCTGCCAGCGCTATTTCCGGCCACTCTACCAGTACCAGAGACGCTGTATCGAGCAGTTCGCGCAAGGCGATAAATTCCAGTTCATCAACAGATTTGACGCGATAAAAGTCAAAATGTTGCACAATGCCGTATTCAGCTTGGTAGGTTTCGACCAACGAATAAGTCGGGCTTTTGATCCGCTCCCGGATCCCCAGACTTTGTAACAGCGCGCGTACAAATGTGGTTTTACCGGCACCCAACTCACCCTGCAAAAAAAACACAAGCGCGGGATGGTGGCAATCATGATCGGTGAGCATCGCAGCGAAATCGCCTGCCAACGATTGCAGTTCTGTTTCAGTCAGCATCAACCACCGATTGCAGGATCTCTGGATGCCGACTTTGTCGCCGACTTTATTGTTAGCGCCCTGCTGCACTGTGGCTTTTTTCATCTGTCAATTTCCAGTTAATGTATCAAACCACTTTCAAAAGCCAGAACAACACGCTTCAAACTCAGGCTGATTTGCCCCATAAGCTTTTCGGCCAAACCTTCATGGCGGGTAAAGTTCACACGGTTTTCCGCTCCGACAACATCACGCGCCACTTCTCTTGCGTTGGCAAGCTGGTCAACCAGCCCCAACTCCAGAGCTTGCTCACCCGACCAGAACATTCCGCTGAACAATCGCTCATCATCTGCGAGGCGCTCGCCACGACCTTTTTTAACCGCATCAATAAACTGCCTGTGAATGGTATCCAGCATGTTCTGCATATGTTCTTTATGACTTTCGTCCTCGGGCAGGAACGGATCCAGCATCGCTTTGTTTTCACCAGCCGTCAGCAACCGGCGCTCTACTCCCAGCTTGTCCAGCGCTTCTGTAAAACCAAAGCTGTCCATTCGAACGCCTATTGAGCCGACAATACTGGCTTTATCGGCAAAAATCTTGTCAGTAGCTGAAGCAATGTAATACCCCCCTGAGGCACAAACATCAGCCAGAACGGAATAGATGGGTATGTCGGGATACCGGGAGCGCAAACGCAGGATTTCATCGAAAATAATGCCGGACTGCACAGGACTGCCTCCGGGGCTGTTGATATTCAGCAGCACTGCTTTTGTTCTGCCATCTGACAATGCGTCCTGCAACGCATCAATCGTATCATCGGCATTGACAGCCGCGTCAGCTGCAATAATGCCATTGAGATCGATCACAGCCGTATGCTCACCAATAGGCGGAGCCAACAGCTGACTCCCATACAGCCAGGCTGCCAAGACTCCAGCCACCAGGGCAAGCATTGCCAATTTAAAGAAAATGCCCCAACGGCGGGCACGGCGTTTCTCCGTCAGAGCCTCTGACGCAAGTTCATGCAGAATACTTTGTGCAGCATCTGCCCTCACCGGTACCTCTGAATCGATGCCGGCATTCCATCGTTCCCGCTCAGTCTTGTTATTCATAGTCGGTCAATCCGTTTTATTTAGTTTAACGAGTCAGTTGTTCCAGATCCTGCTGCCAGCCACAATCAACGCCAATCGATATTGCAGGCTCGCCCAGCAACTCCAGTTCCGACGAATGCAGATAGAGTCGCTTCAGTCCCGACTGGCGAAACTGCTTGTTACGCTCCGCGTTTCCATAGCGGGTGTCTCCGACCACCGGATGCCCGGACTGAGCCGCATGAACCCGTATCTGGTGAGTGCGTCCAGTCTCAATCGACACCTGAACTTGGGAGCAGGCAATTCCCGATGGACCGCTATCGGATCCTGGCCCGGAACCGATGCAGTCAAGCAGCTTGAAGTGACTGGTTGCTGCTTTCCCCTCTTCACTGACAACCACTCTTCTTTCTCCACCGCTTTTGGCATTGGCCAGCAGAGGCAAGGTCACCGTGCACGGGGTATTGAGCCAGTGATCACATACCACAGCCTGGTAAACCTTGCGCACCCGTCCCTCTCGAAAGGCCTGCTGGGCTGCGCCTGTTGCACGACGTGACTTACCGATCAACAAACACCCACTGGTACCACGATCCAGACGGTGCACCAACTCAAACGACGATGATCGATAATGTTGTCTAACCGCGTCTATGACACCAAATTGCAGTCCACTACCGGCATGGACTGCCACACCACAGGGCTTGTTAAACGCAACATAATCCTCGTTTTCAAAAATGACGGATGCCATCAACTCGACAACCAGAGAGTCTGGAACCCGCACTTGACGGGGACTGGCATCACGCAATGGGGGAACCCTGACCTGATCACCCTGCTGCAACTTGTAAAGCGGCTTTATTCTGCCACCATTGACCCGCACTTGTCCGGTACGAATCAACCGATAGACCCGGCTCCGGGGAACGGTTTTCAGCAAATTCATCAGAAAATTATCGATGCGCTGGCCAACATCGTCAGCTTCAACAGTCAGGATCCTGACGCCGAACCGGGTGCCAGATTGCTCCTTTTGGGATTGTCCGGATGGCTCACCCATGGATCGGGACGCTCAACTGGTTTGCTGCGGGTGTCAAATGCGGCGACCAGGTGCAAAAACAGCGATTCGTCAGCCTCCTCCCCCGGCATTCAACGACCGGTTCAACGGTCTGGGTTGGCCACCGGGCCAGCCACTGGGTGGGCCATTGGATCGACCGTTGGATGGGCCGCTGGGCAAATTTTGTTACGGCTAGCACGATTTTTGCAAACTCTATTCAGACAAGGACGATGCAGTGCCAAGAGCGCAAAACGTCATCAGCTCGGTCACGAGAGGTATTTTACAGCAGGTGTTGAGCTGGTATGCATTTACCATATCGGAAATGGAACCTGGATAGTGCACCCTGAAAAGGGTTGACATTGATAAAAGACTAATACACTTGCTATACTATAGTGTCGGTCAGCAAACAGTCGTGGTTGCCAGCATATCTTGACCGCCAATTTTGACCTAAGAATCGACAGCAACAAAGAATCGACGGCAACAAATGGAGCTGAAGAGGTTTGGTAGAGGGATTCCAGACAAGGTACCACAAGGATGGCAGCAGATTTCGCACCAGCCACTGTTATCTGGTAACACTGTTATCTGGTAATAAGCCAAGTCGATTGTGGTCAACGCTAATTTTAGGTAACGCTTTATTAGTTAACGCGCTTTATTAGTTAACGCTAAGGGACTGGCTCCATGCCAATCAACAACCCCCAAAAAGATATCGGGGGAGTTTTGGGAGCATGACTTAAAGCTCTTGAAAATTTGAACCAGCACTCTCTCAACAAATTAGAAAATAGAGCGTTGGTTCAGGCTCGCATTGTGGTTCTCGAACAATTTCGGATCAAGCGAACACACAATCTTTGCCGTCATTGACAGCAATGGCCTCACAAGCAACACCAGATTTGATCAAACCCGGCCCTGCACGATGGAGGGCTGGCCGTCAGTCAGAATAAAAATCTGACACGTGACACAAGAATTTGAACCATCCGGCAGTCGGGCAAAACAAACCGATTGCGGGAATGGGACGAAACATTAACTAAATTTATCCGGACTGGCCAAGTGAACCTGGAAACGCTGGAAACGCTCATCAATTTGTTGTTTCAAACAACAGAAAAGCCTCGAATCTCTTTGAGGTTTGTGGTCGAGCGCACGCGTGCGGGTCAGGCTCGATTCTCCGGATTAGAATCGGATTACAAATATAATGAAAAGAATGCTTATAAACGCCACTCACGAAGAGGAGTTGCGTGTAGCAATTGTTGACGGTCAACGCCTTCTCGACCTGGATATAGAACATAAGTCAAAAGCCCAAAAGAAATCAAATATATACAAAGCTCGCATCACTAGAGTCGAGCCCAGCCTCGAAGCCGCCTTTGTTGACTATGGCGCTGAGAGACACGGTTTCCTTCCGTTTAAAGAGATAGCACGCGAATACCTGGGCAAAGCCGGAAACAACGATGGCGGGCGTCCTGATGTCAAGGCAGGGATCAAGGAAGGCCAGGAAATTGTTGTACAGATAGAAAAGGAAGAGCGCAGCAACAAGGGCGCGGCCTTAACGACCTTTATTTCTCTTGCAGGACGTTTCCTCGTCCTGATGCCAAACAACCCCCGAGCCGGTGGTGTTTCCCGCCGAATTGAAGGCGAAGAACGCAACGAGTTGCGTGCTGCGATGAGTGAGGTCACGACCCCTGATGGCATGGGCACCATCGTAAGAACCGCAGGAGTTGGCCGCTCGACCGAAGAACTGCAATGGGATCTCGACTATCAGGTTGATATCTGGCAGGCCATTCAGGATGCGGCCAATCGTGACAAGGCTCCGTTTCTGATTTATCAGGAAAGCAACATCATAGTACGCGCACTGCGAGACAACTTCCGCGGTGATATCGGTGAAATCGTGGTCGATGAAACCACGACCCATGAACAAGCCTCAGACTTTATCAAAATGTACATGCCGCAGTATGAGCGCAAGCTCAAACTGCACAACGATGACATCCCGCTATTCAACCGCTATCAAATCGAATCGCAAATTGAATCGGCATTTAATCGTGAGGTCAGTCTCCCGTCCGGCGGGTCACTGGTCATTGATCACACCGAAGCGCTGATCTCCATCGATATCAACTCGGCACGAGCAACCAAAGGCAGTGATATCGAGGAAACAGCCACGAATACCAACCTCGAAGCCTCTGATGAAATTGCTCGCCAGCTTCGGCTGCGAGATCTGGGTGGTCTGGTGGTGATCGATTTTATCGACATGATGGCCAACAAGAACCAGCGTGCGGTTGAAAACAGGCTCAGGGATGCGTTGAAAGTGGATAGAGCCAGAGTGCAGATTGGCAGGATATCCCGCTTTGGATTACTGGAAATGTCGCGTCAGCGTTTGCGCCCTTCTCTTGGAGAAACCTCGGAAGATGTTTGCCCGAGATGTCAGGGGCACGGCACGATCCGTGGTATCGAATCAACTGCACTTTCCATCCTGCGATTGATGGAAGAAGAGTCAATGAAAGACAATACCCAACGGGTGTTTGCAGACGTGCCGGTTGAGGTCGCAACCTATCTCCTGAATGAAAAAAGAACCAACATTGGCGAGATTGAAGCGCGCAACGATGTCGAATTCCTGATCGTTGCCAACCCGTCTCTTGATACACCCAACTACAAGCTAGAACGAGTTCGAGCCAACGAAAGTGACCACGACAGCGAAGGCAAAAAGAGTTACGAGTTGGCTGCGAATGAAGACGTGGCCTACCAACCTCGCGACAAATCCGACGCCAGAGCTGCCAAAACGGAAACAGCCGCTGTAAAGCGAGTGGTGCCGGATGCCCCTGCTCCACAGCCACAGGCTCGAGAAACCGCGGAGACACAATCCGGTGGTAAAGGACTGAGCAAAATCATTGGCGTCTTTGGCTCCCTGTTTACCGGCAGCCCAAAAGTCGAGGAGCCAGCAGAGGTCAGCACTGAAAGCGGAGCGCAGTCCGGGCGAGGCCAAGGCAGACGCGGCAGTGGGGGAAATCAACGGAATCGCAACCAGAAAAACTCCGGCTCCAACCAGCAAAACAATCGGCAGCGTAACAATCGAGGAAAGTCAGGACAGAAAGGAAACTCGGCACAGAAACAGGACGCAAACGGAAATGAGTCTCAGGGGTCCAGTTCGCAGAGCTCAGGCCAGAGTTCAAACCGCAAGAATGCATCGGGTAAGGGCGGATCTCAGCAAACTGATTCGGGCAGCAACCAGAATCGTAAACAAGATTCGGCACAGTCTCAAAAACAATCGAAATCACAGAATCACGGCAAGCAGCAGAGCAACAGCGACAGGTCAGCTGCGTCCGAGACTGATAACGAAAATCTAAAAAACCCGGGTACTCAGGAGAATACTGCGGCAGCTGAGAGTAGTGGTGAGAAAAGACGACGAGGACCCGGACGTCGTCGCCAAAAACCAAGATCGCGGGATCAGCAAGGTAACGCTGCAGCCACTGAAACTCAGGATACGGCGCAGCCAGCATCAACTAGTGAAGCACCTGCCAGCGACAACGCTGATGGTAAATCGTCGGAAAAATCAACCGCTCGAGCACCATCATCCAGAGCAAACAACAACCGATCAAAACCGGCGGACAGCAATGGGAACCTGGCAGCGTCGACAGCAGCAGAACAAAGTGGTGATGCGGCGAATATTTCAAGCAGGCAACCCAGTGAGTTGAAAAGCTCTGTCAAATCGCTTGCCGAACGGCAACATGAAAAACTCAAGGCACAGGAGGCGGCGCGAAACGGATCACAGCCGGCCAGCCAGCCCGAAACAGCTCAATCCGGTAGCAACAACTCGAATACCCAGGAGAAACCTGCAGCCAATGATTCAAACAAAGCTGCTAACGGTCAGGTAGATTCGAACAAAGCCCCAGCATCAAAAGCCGGGGAAACCGCCAAGCCTGCAGCTGCTCGTGCGCCACGCGCCGCTAACAGCGATACTAAAAACAGTACCTCTACTGCAAGCTCACAACCCAAAGCAGGATTGGAAAGTAGCACTGCCAAAGGCGATCGCCAAAGTACTGAAAGCGGTAGCACTGCTGATAAAAAGCAGGCCTCTGCAGATGCAGGGGTGGTGAAGGAAGGCCAAGCGGACAAAACCCGGGAAAAGACAAGCGCACCTGCAAAAGCGAGCTCCGGCTGGGGTTCAGCCCCTCCAGCCGACGCAACTCCCACAAACGCTACCCAAAGTGCTAACAAGAGCGCTAGCATGGTTGAGAAACAACCCGCAGTTGATGAGTAGCCCCAGTGCAGTCAGCCCCAGTGCAGTCAGGTGCCGTTGCAAAGCTGACCCGCTGCCGGGATTGTTAGCAGGTCGGGATTGTTAGCAGGCCCGGATGTTAGCAGATCAGAATGATAGTTGGGCTGATAGCTGACGGAAATGGATAGCAGGCTGGATATTGTTCAGCCTGCACTCTGGCACGCCAACATTGCATGGGTGTCAGGCTATCTGCCTATTGACACATCCACCTATTGACCCAGATCGTGATCTACCGGACCACCTGATGGGTTCGTGAACTGGTCATTCAATTTTTGTACAAACTCCGATGAGTGATTAATCACATCAACGACACTGCTGCGCGTGGATTTGTTCCAGCCCACAGGTGTACTGCGAAAAACCGAACTGAGCAATCCGGAATTTTTAATAAATGCGCCGGTATAAGGTTCATCATCAGAGTGTCTTAACTGGCGCACAATGCGTTTTTGAACCAGATATTTAACCAGAAAATGTAGTACCAGAATCAGCACAACAATACCGCCCAACAGCGGCAACAGTGAGGCTGGCTGGGTGACTATCCCCAGTAACAAACCCAAAACCGAGGCAGGGCCAAACGCTGCGATGCCACCCAGCAATGCCAACAAACCAAGCAAGATGGCCAGTATGAAGTCCGACCGGAGAACCGACCTGGACCACTGCTTCCTCAGTGACGCAACCTTGGGAATTGCGTTGTCACGAATAAAGTAAGCCTCTTTTTCCATGGCACCGACAATCCGGTAAGCGCGCTCGACTTCGACCTGACGAATTCGTTCTTCTATATCCGACAGATCACGATCCCTGCGAGCTTCAAATCGACGACGTAGCCCTTCGTTTTCGATCGGCATGGCAACGTCTTTGTTGTAGATCGTGTAGAAGCGACCTGCAGTCAGCCCCTTTTGCGACAGAGCTCTTTGCCAGGCGCCAACGATGTCTTCAGGGTTATCTTCTCGGGAAGCCGTGTCGATCTGGTTAAGAATGTAAAGAAACTTGTTGGAATCAGGCCTCGCGATGGTGTCCTGCACGAGGTGTGTCAGGGTATCTTGCATCGCACCGGGCTCCGGATGCCGCGCATCAAAAAACACCAATACCAGATCGGACAAATCTATGATGTGATCAGTCAGGCGCAAAGTCGATGTTCTTTGTTCATCAGCATCGAACCCCGGGGAATCGATCAGGATTTTTCCTCTGACGACTTCCGAATCACTAATCTTCAATTGCAGGTAGGCGTCAATCCGCCTGCCCTCACCGACAGCCACCTTCTCGATTTCATCGCTGATCTTGTAAAACGGGAAGCGTAAGTCAGCATCAAGTGCGAGCCCGGGCAAAACCTTACCTGCATTTTCTCGCCCGAAACAAACAACAGTGAATTTGTCATCGACGGCTTGGTTGCCGGTTTGCTGCAAACTACTACCAAGGTAAGAATTGATAAAAGAGGATTTACCAGCTGAAAAAGTTCCCAGTATGGAAATCAGCGGCCACCAGGGAATTTGCGTTGAATAGGATTCATCCGGTTCAAGCAAGTGCGTGGTGTACCCGATCTGGTCCAACTGCTGGAAACCGCCAACGGCATCCAGTAGCACCGGGTTTTCTCTTTTGAGATGCTGGCGAAGGCTTTCAAAACGCTTTTCTATGCTTCTGTCGGGTCCGGGCATATCTCGTTACGGGCAATGAATTCAAACACTAATCATATCACTGTTAAGGTCTGCCCAACCACACAGGGACGCCACGTCAAGGGCCTCGTTTGTAAAACATTTTTCCAGCTGCCCTGTAAACCGGCAGACTAACTGTGTTCACCTCGCGATTGGGTTATAGTGTGATCAAGCTTATCGGAGGATAGATACATGTGGTTTTTTACCCTTATATGCCTACTGGTTGCGGCCTACTTTCTGTATCAGGCCTACCATGACAAGATGACCATGGACTCGCGGGACTATGATTCTTCGCTAGCCACTGGCAAGTCGCGAACCCGTGACAGTTCGGGTAGCAGCGCCACTGTTAACCGATCAAAGTCTGATCATTCCCAATCAGTTTCAGCCCGCTCAAGTTCAGCCCAATCAAGTTCAACCCAATCAAGTTCAACAAAGGCAGGTTCGACAAAGGCAAGTTCAACAAAGGCTGGTTCAAGCTCGTCAACAACTGGCGCGTCAACTGCACCCAAATCCCAAACCAAATCCCAGCCCAAATCACAGCCCAAAACACAAAATACTAACAAGAACGATAGCAGGAGCTCTGCGGATAGCGGCTCGAGTAGCAGCAAAAACCAGTCTGCCCAAAAGAATAAGAAGAGTGACGACGCACAAGCGAATCAGCGCAATAATCAGTCCAGTAATAAATCAGCCAATAAATCAGCAACGCAAAACAAGAGTGGCTCTGGTGATTCAAATAATCGCAACACGGGTCGTTCCGGTACTCGAAACACTGGTCAGAACGAAAACCGATCTGGTGCGAGTTCCTCAAACAAGTCTGCAAGCGTTTCCGGCAGCGCTGGCTTAGCCGCGGGTTCAACAGCAGCGAGCTCAAAAACCGCAACTGGGGAAACAGGTTCAAACAGCCGGAGTGGGACCGGTCGCCCTTCTTCAAACCAGGGGGCATCTAATCGAGCCTCTTCGAATCAGGGTTCCTCGAATCAGGGTTCCTCGAATCAGGGTTCCTCGAATCAGGGTTCCTCTGGCCAAAACAAGGGAGCTGCTACACAGCACAGCACAGGCGGCTCGGCCAGCACGCAGTCTTCCGATTGGGGCAGCAGAGGAACATCCAGCAGCAGTAACACCGGGTCATCTGGCAGCACCACTGTCAGCCAGACCTCGGATAGCCAGCCGGGCAAAGGCGGTTCTTCAGGCGATGCAGTGCAGTCAAGCGATGGCAGACAAAAAGCAAGGATTATCTCGCGTACGGTTCAGCCCTCGTCGGGTAACACGACTGCAACTGATCGTGCCAGCAGTAGTCAGTCCAGTTGGGGTTCTCAACAGAGCGGCACAAGCACAAGCACAGGCAGTACTTCTCCTTCCGGATCGTCCGGGGGCGCAGGTTCAGGCAGCAGCGCGAACAGCGGTGGTGTTGGTGGCAAAGTAGTAGCTGGCGTTGCAGCGGCAGGGGCGGTCGCCGCTGGAACTGCAGCAGCATCGAGAGGCTCATCAAACACCGGCTCATCTTCTTTGTCGGGTGCCGGCAGTACGACTGCTAACAAATCCACTGCAACCAAGGAAACACTGAGATTTACCAATAGGGAGCGCGAAGCCGATAATCTGCAAACCATCAATGGTATCGGGCCAGTGATCGAGAAAGATCTCAACGCGATGGGTATTTACAACTTCAGTCAGATTGCCAACTTCTCCCAAACGGATATCGACAACGTCAACACTGCCTGTGACTTTCCGGGCCGCATTGAACGAGATGAGTGGATTCCACAAGCACGAAAACTCGCGCAACAACGCCAACAAAATACAGCAAGCTCAACGTCGTCAACCCGAACTTCCTCAGACCAGGGCAGCTCGTCCCACAGTTCATCTTCCGGGGGCACTTCTGGCAATGCAACAGCAACCGGGG
>CALFCE010000072.1 GCA_937951215.1 uncultured Granulosicoccaceae bacterium | reverse complement strand
ACCAGGTGAGTTTTGTGCCGGCAAGCAGACACGGTGTAACGTGTCAGAACACGCTCAAAACCAGCCGGATTGACACCAGAAAAAGCGCAATCTGCACCAGCAGAAAAAACCACTTCGTTGATAGTCTTTCAGTCAACAGCTTGCCGGCTACCGTGCCGATAGCAGCGACAGGTAACAGAAAAAGTGCCGTTTTCAGTGTTTGCAGGTTGTAGGGGTGAAGGTGGTAATACGGCACAATCTTGGCCAGGTTAATCACTGCGAAAACAATCGTCGCGGTTCCTGCAAAGATCATTTTGGGTAAATTTTGAGGCAGTATATAAACTTGAAAAGGCGGGCCTCCGGCATGCGCTACAAAGCTTGTAAAGCCAGCCAGAGTACCCCAGAAAATACCTTTGGGCAGGCTCGGTCGAGTAGGTAGTGCATCGGGTTTCAAGTTAAACCAGCGATGCAGGCAAAACACAATCCCCATCCCGCCGATCAGGGCCGAGACCACTTTATCTGACACGACAGACGCCGTGGCCCAGGCAATGACAACACCAAACAATCCCGCCGGAATCAACAGTTTGACATTGATAGCACTGTATTCGCGGCGATACAGATAAACACCCACGATATCGGACAATATGTAGATGGGAAGCAGCAACACCGCAGCGATCAGCGGTGACATAAAGATGGATAACAAGGGCACACTCAACATTGCCACTGCAGGCAAGCCCCCTTTGGAAAGCCCAACCAGAAAAGCCGAGAACACCAACAGGAAAACAAGCGCCGGCTCGTTTGCGAGATTGTCGAAGGCAGGCATCAAAAAGGAGTTTCAAAGATAAGATTCAATAGTGTCATTATGCCTGAAACTGCCTTCAGGCGAGGAAGTGGATGCATGGATTTGATGCGCTACATCGGTGTAGACTTTGCGGTTTAACTACTGAAAAACAAACCATGAGTACCCACTGGACCCCCAGCCAACGCTACCCGGATCCTGCAATTGTTTCGGTCACTCCCGCTTTCGATCAGTACAAACTGCCGCTGGCCAAAGTGCAACGCATCGCCACCGGGTTTACCTGGTGTGAAGGGCCTGTCTGGTTCGGAGATCAACGGTTGCTGGTATGGAGTGATGTGCCAGGCAATGTGCAATACCGCTGGGATGAGCAAACTGGCCTCACCGCCGAGTTCAGAAAACCCTCTGCCAACGGCAATGGCAACACCCGCGACAGGCAAGGTCGATTGCTGACCTGTGAGCATTTGAACCGACGGGTTGTCAGGACTGAAATCGATGGCTCACAGACCGTCATTGCTGACAGCTTCGATGGCAAACCCCTCAACTCTCCAAACGACATTGTGTGTAAATCGGATGGTTCAATCTGGTTTACTGACCCGGTCTTCGGTATTCACGGTTATTACGAGGGTATCAAATCCGAACCGCAACTGCCCCCGAATGTTTACTGCGTCAGTGCAGACGGCGATATTTCGGTGGTTGCTGAAGGCATAAACCAACCCAACGGGCTGGCGTTTTCACCCGATGAGTCCATTTTGTATGTAGTCGAATCCAGAAGCACACCGCGCAAGATTTTGGCGCTCGATGTCGTCGTCGGCGATAAGGCTGGTCCCGGGCTTGAAAACCAGCGCGTACTCATCGATGCAGGGCCAGGCACCCCGGACGGGTTTCGCGTTGATATCGATGGCAATCTCTGGTGTGGTTGGGGTATGGGAGAGGCGGGGCTGGACGGCGTGCATATATTCGATCACGCCGGCTCGTTGATTGGCCGCATTGATCTCCCCGAACGTTGTGCAAACCTGTGCTTTGGGGGGCTTCACAGAAATCGTCTGTTTATGGCGGCCAGCACTTCGGTGTACTCGCTGTATGTTAATACGCAGGGTGTTGCCGGAGGCTAGGATGCCTTCATCTTTGTGGTATCGGGTGTTCTGTTCCAGTCATGCGGGGCCGCATCTGATTGCATGACCGGGAATAGATGCTCGACCTCACCCTTGTTGGGTGCGGGCCAGTCAGCCAGTGTTGTCGGAAGCGGCGCTGGTTGCGAGAGCTGGGCATCCATTGTCGATGTGGCTTGTGGGTCAGTATCAACACCCCGTCTGTCGAATATCTCGCAGATGCGTGCTTGCATACCGGCAGGCAACATCGAATAATCCGGATGAAACCACAGCGTCAACAAGCTGCGCTCATGCTCACTTTGGTTTGCATGGGCTCCGTGCAGCAGCCTCGCATCACCGACCACCACATCACCTGCAATAACCGGTATGTCAACACTGCCATCCATGTGCTTGTAGAGTGGATCCTCAGGGTTGCGGACACGTGACAATTCATCACCGTGGGCTGCGTCTGCGCTATGCAGCGGATGCCGATTACGATGAGTACCCGGCAACAGCCTCAGGCAGCCGTTGTCCGGTGTTGTATCTGTCAGGTAAATCATCAAGAACACCTGAGCCATCGCATCACTATACGACAAGTCGTCATCCCATCCCCACCAATCCTGATGCCAGAACAGGGCTGGGCTGTGGGGCGGTTTGCTGATCAGGTACCCCGAACTGAAGACCGGATTGGCAAAGCCGAGAACTTCAAACAGTGTTGCCAGTGACTGATGACCGATAATTCTGGAGAAGTCCGGGTAATCTGACAGGTTGATCAAACTTCCCTGTGAGCGATTTGTGGCGCGATGCTCCTCGTCGATTTCGGTGAGTGCAGCATTCGCTGTATGTTGCAGGTGTTCGATAGTTGCGGCGTCAAGGATTTGGGAAGCAACACAATAACCCTGCTGTTGCAATTGCACTTTCAACTCGGGTGTGGCGTCAGGTGAAGGCATCTTGGACATCGCAGGCAGTTGTGAATCCGCGCATGTTCAGTGGGAATTGAGAGCGTTGTCGTCCAGCCTGACCGAGAGTCGCTGTCCGGAAGCACTGTCAAAAAAGAACCCTTTTTCCAGTGGGTACCGCACACCCACCTCACTGTTCACTTCGGCATCAAAGTCTTTGGGCATTTTGATGGTCATGGTGTCGTCACCCAGCACCAAGGTCACGAGAGTGTATTCACCTGTTTGTTCCGAGGTGAACACTCGCGCATTGAAAAGGCCTGCGTCTGCGATGGTTACTTCAGAGTCTTCCGGGCGAAAGCCCATCACGGTTTTGCCACTGGCGGCTTCCCCCTCCGCGACAGGGCAATCCACACCGTTTGCGATAAATCGACTGCCGCTGATTTCGCCATTGATAAAATTCATTGGCGGGGAACCCATAAACCCTGCGACAAAAAGCGTTGCTGGCTCATCATACACTTCACGGGGGGTACCCAGCTGCTGCAATACGCCGTCGTTCATAATCGCAACCCGATGAGCCAGTGTCATCGCCTCTATCTGGTCATGGGTCACGTAGATCGTGGTGGTGCCGAGTGTGTGTTGCATATGCTTGAGTTCCGCTCTCATATAGCCCCGCAGTTTGGCATCGAGGTTCGACAGCGGTTCGTCCATCAGAAAGGCATAGGGTCTGCGGATCATTGCTCGTCCGAGTGCAACTCGCTGTCGCTGGCCACCTGATAGCTCACGCGGGTAGCGGTGAAGGTAGTCTTCCATATGAACCTGCATTGCCGTATCGCGAACCGCAGCCTCTATGTCAGCTTTGGCCATACCAGAAACCTTGAGCGGGAAACCCATGTTCTCGGCAACGGTTTTGTGAGGGTAAAGGGCATAGGACTGAAAAACCATGGCGATATCGCGGTACTTTGGCAGCACATGGGTTATCTCTTCATCACCGAGTTCGATGGTTCCGGAATCAGCTGTCTCGAGCCCTGCGATCATTCTCAAAGCCGTGGTTTTGCCGCAGCCGGACGGGCCCAGCAATACCAGAAATTCCCCCGGTTCTACCTCCAGATCAAGATCTTTGACAACGTGTACCGAGCCAAAGGACTTGTTCAGGTTTCGCAGAGACAGGCGTTTTGCCTCTCCCCGGTTGTCACCATTGTTTTGGTCATTGTCGGTCGTTTGCTCCATCGTTTCTATCCCTTGACTGCGCCGAGCAGGACGCCCTTGCTAATAAAGCGTTGAAGAAAAATGGCCATAAAGACTACCGGGATGATCATGATGATGATAACCACACACATGCTCCACCACAAAATTCCTCGTTCCCCCGCATTCATCGCGGCTACCAGGATCGGGATGGTTTGTGCTTTGGATGTGGAGAGGAATACCGCAAGAATGTATTCGTTCCAGGCCAGTATCAATACCAGCAAAGTGGTGGCTGCCAGACCGGGTCTTGCCAGTGGCAGAACGATTTCCCAGAACGTGCGGAAACGGCTGGCTCCATCGAGTTGGGCACTTTCCTCAAGCTCAATGGGAATACTGTTCATAAAATCGTACATTAGCCAGATAACAATCGGTAGATTGACCACCATATAAGTCAATATCAACGCGAGGTGCGTATCCAGCAAACGCAGGTTTTGAAACATCATGTAAATTGGTACAACAGTAACGATGGGTGGCAGAATGCGTTGTGAAATCATCCAGAACAGGATGTCGCCATTGCCGACTGATTTGGTAAAAAAGCGGCCAATGCTTTTTAACAGAAAGAACCAACATGCCAGCGCCACTGCAATCGATATTTTCCAGTCAACACCAAACTTCCAAACCACCACACAGCCACCGATCATGGCCAGTACAAACAGGAAAATATTACCGAACTTCGGGCGATAGCTAATGCGAGCCAACGCATAGGCTGCCATCGATCCAACGCAGATGCAGCCTATCGTCGACAACAATGCGATGATGATCGAATTGGTATACGAGCGCAGGGTGTCTTCGTAGTCGAATACGAACAGTTCTTTCCATGCGTGCAAGCTTGGCGCGAAGTCTACCCAGGGTATAAAAAAAGGCCCGTTGTTGACGTCTTGCGCAGTTTTAAACGACGTGATCAACACCCAATACAACGGGAACAGCACTATCAGCGTCCACAGCAACAACAAGGTATAGACAACAAACGCTGTTCCGGGCGCCATCTTGCCGATCATTGGCGCTTCAAACATCCGGCTTAGGACAGAGTTTCGACTCTTCACTGAGTATCACTCATGAGGTTTGATTCACTGGAATTGCACACTGGATTTGCCTCCCCTCAAGCAGCATGACGAAGTCTCGAAAGCACAACGTAATTAAAAAAGGAAACACAGATAACGACAGTCACAAACAGCAATAGGTAGGCTATGGCTGCAGACTGTCCGAGGTCAAGCGTACGCCATGCAAAGTAACTGTGTAGTGACATGGATTCGGTTGCAATGCCAGGCCCGCCCGAGGTCATGATGTTGGGCAGATCAACCAGCTTGAATGCTTCAATCAAGCGGATCAGCATCACGGTAGCCGCCACTGGCAGCAGTTGCGGCCAGGTGATTTCACGAAATATCTGCCAACCGCTGGCACCGTCCACTTCGGCGGCTTCCTGCTGATCTTTCGGAATGTTCTCCAGAGCTGCCAGCAATATGATAAAAACAAACGGGATCCACTGCCAGGAATCACCAATTACAATAAACAGCCGGGCAGCCCATGGATCAGACGCCCAGGCGAAATCACCAAGACCTACCCACTGCCAGACATGTGAGAAGGGCCCTTTGCTGGTATCAGCCAGCATACGAAAGGCATAACCAATCCCGATCGGAGTGATCATTAGCGGTATAAAGAAGATGACCCTGAAAAAACTGCGGCCCCTGATCGGTTGCGCACACAGCAGTGCCAGTCCAAGGCCGATTGCAAACTGCAGTGCGCAGCCGGCAAACACATAAAAGAGAGTTACGCCAAGAGTACCAAACTGAGTACCACTAAGCAGCGTGGCTGAAAACAGCAACACCAGCGCGACAAACATCAGTGCACTGATGATCCTGCCGATAAATCCGAGCCACCAGAATTTGGTGAAACAGTAGCGAGCCAACCAGTAAAGTGAGGCTGCAATGGCAATGATGCTGACCAGCCAGCCCAGTGTGCTCATTCCCTCAAATGTACCAAGGAAGTGAAACTGTTCCGAACCAAAAAACTGTTTCTCGAAATTTTTTAGACCAACCCAGCGCACCCGGTAACTGCCAGCGCCAAGTCTGAAACGAGAGAAGGCAATAATAAGGGACGCGACCAGCGGGAAAATCGAGAAAATCAGGATCAGCAAAACCGCCGGTGTAATAAACAGCGTGCTCGCATGACCATCCAGCCACTCACCGAGGCTGCGTGAGTTACCTTTGCGTGCGTGATTCAATGTCCGTCCAAACCCTCGCGCCGTGAAAAAAACTCCCGGTACGACCTGCGGTGAATACCGCAGACGTGGCCGGGAGCACTATCCTGACGGAGCCCGTGCAGGTGTCTTCAGGTTTTAGTTGGTTATGCCCAAAGAAGCTTTGTACATCTCTCGTTGCGAGTCACGTCCAAAGTCTTCAGTGATTTCTTCCCAACCTTCTTCAACATTGGCAACGGCTTGCTCGGCGGTGATTTCACCGGCCAGGAAGCGCGCCAGTTCGCGATCAAGAACAGTACCCTGATACTGTGCAGTACCGGGTATTCTCAGATCAGATGCCATATTGGGGTTATTCAGGCTGTCCTTGATTGCACCAAGATAGTTCTGTGCAAACTCTTCACTGAATCCGGCCTTGACCCAGTTCTCGGTGCTGTCCAGCTGCGAGTTCCGATAAGGGTTATACCCGGTCCAACCCATGGTAACGTCAACATTGGATTGTTCCGGCTGGTTCATGTAGGACAGGAACGCGTAAGCGGCTTGTTTTACCTTGTCGTCAGCCTTCTTGTTGATTGCGCCGGACCAGCCACCGAAAGCGGCAAACGGTGAAAAGTTTATGCCGTCGACCGCATGCGGGCATCGCTCGGCATCACAGTCAACGAGTTTGCCGGTTTCGCGATCCAGTACACGGGAGGTTCCAGGCATCGGCACCGCACCCATTTTATTCTTGATCGCAGCTCCTGCTTCATCAATCGACAGCGGACCGATATCACCCCAGTCTATAACCAGTGCACAACGACCTGCCTGCACAAGGGCACGAGTGTCGCCGATATCCTGGTTTAACTCGTCAGCCGGTGCGAATTCACCGGTGGCTTTGTAGACATTGAATGCTTCGACCCAGGCTTCGTTATTGATCAGAGGCTTCATGGTTTCGGTATCGAAGAAGATGCCTTGTCCTGTGCCCTGGGTCTGACTGAACGCTGCGGCCACAGACATGATCGCAAAGTAGGACTGGGCGTTACGCTTTTTGAAGATACAGGAACCATAGTCTGGCTCACCGTCGCCGTTCATGTCCTTGCCGTGTGTTGCTTTGGCGGCAGCCATGTACTCTTCCCAGTTGCGCGGTGGCTTGATGCCCATTTCATCGAACACATCACGACGGTAATAAAGCATCTGGAAATCACCGTCGATGGTGATCAGTTTGGTTTTACCACCAATCTTCTGATTGAACTCGCGAAAAAACGGTGCAATGTCATCGAATTGCAACTTTTCGTCGGCTTCGACATACGGTGTCAAATCTTCAATCAGATCGGCGTCGGCAAGCTCGACTGCCCAGCCAGATGCAAATACACCGACATCAATCGAGTTGGTGCCCGTAGCCCAGTCAGTCAGGATCTTCTGGAATAACTCTGCAAAGGGCACTTCGTTGACACGAATCTTGGCACCAGTCATCGCGGTAAATTCTTCACCACGCTCAACCAGTCTCTGTGCGATAACAGGCCCGGGGCGAGTCAGGATGTTAACTTCCACGCCATCAAATTCAGCGGCTTGTGCGGCGGACAGGGACATCACGCTGCCAAGCACTGCCGACACCATCGCAGTGGCAAGTTTGTTTTTTAACAGTTTCATAAATTCTCCAGTTTATGCGGTACAGATTTGCTGCCTGATCTTGCGCTTTGTTGTGTGTTCCGGACACAATCTCTGGAACCTTGCCAGTTGCCCGTGAACGAAATCCAATGGCTTAAACGGCAGGCTCTCATCCAGCGGTCAACCATGGTCGTCGCTGCTGCATTGCAGCAAGCCGGGACATTGGATTCAGCTGACAGGTTGTGCTGCTTTATGAGCGATACTCATGCAAGGCAGTACCTCGATGTTAACGAGTTCTGATGCGATTTGGTACAGGAAATTGTTTGTCTGGCGGGTCAATTCGCGAATCTCCGCGCCGATTCTGGCGATCTAACCCTTGTAAACACAGTTTGCTACAGTGGCAAAAACAGGTTGCTTCCGGTAAAAAACAGCTAACAACTACAATCAGACAAAATGTCCCAGTTTGTCCGAGGCGATGTCGTCCCTGGTAGCTGTCTTTGGTCGCTGTCTCTGGTCGCTATTGAGTGATAGATAAAACAACCGACTCGGCGGTTTGACCCACCAGCTCGCGATACACGTCAG
>CALFCE010000071.1 GCA_937951215.1 uncultured Granulosicoccaceae bacterium | reverse complement strand
TCACCCGTTGCCCTGACATGGAGCTCTCCGGTACACCTCAACGGTTGCCCCTGGCACGATTTCGCGGCTATCTGAGTTTGCCGGTTCGTGTCTAGTAAGACACAGCCATCGACCGCTTGCGTAATGCAAGCGCGACCACATACATCAGTACGGCAGTAATCAGGCAATACACCCCCATGCCCACAAGCTGAATCTCGAAGCCCACGCCAATATCGATCAGCCAACCGGTAGCACCCGGCCCCAATGCTGATGCAATAACCATAGCGGCCATGGTTATTGATCTGATCGCCCCCAGATGACGGCTGCCGTAAATTTCGGGCAACAGAGCACCAAACAGCGTAGCGGATATCCCGTTGGAAACACCGTGCAAAAACATAAACAGAAAAATAGTCATCGGGCTATCCATCCAACCCAGTAACAGGTTGGCAAGACCCAACGGAATTAAAAAAGTGGGCAGCAAACTTCGGGCGCTGAATCGATCAATCAGAAAACCTGAAATCAGTGAAAAAACAACGGTCGTAATCGCAGCCAGCGCCAATGAGCCAGCGATTAATTCTCGAGACCAGCCCTTGATCTCGGCGATATGTGTTTGATGGAAAAAAACGGCAGTGCCAATAAAGGACGGTGCCAATATGCCTGTGATCGTCAACCAGAATAATGGGTCGGTCAATACCTCTTTATGTGTCCATTGCCTGACGTTATTGGTTATATCTTCTTCCGGTAGCTGCCCACGAGGTATTCTCTCTTTCCTCATTAGCAGCACGATGGCAGGCATCGCGACAAAGAGCATCATTGCAGCTGCCAAAAGCCAACTGGTCCGCCAACCGACCAGCCCGATCAAGCTGACGACGATAACCGGCAACACGCCGGAACCAATCTGGAAGCCAATCGAGGTGATCGATACCGCTCTACCACGCTCAGCTGAGTACCATCGTCCCATGGCCACCATGGCGATATGCGACATCATTCCCTGACCGAAAAGCCGCAAACCGAAAATGACCAACACCAGAATCCACACCGATGACACCAGCGACATTGCCAAACAGGCCATGCTCAGCGCAGCACAAACCCAGAAAGCCACAGTGCTGACCGAAAACACATCAACCACCCTGCCCAGCCAGACCAGCGTGGCAGCACTGGCCAGGGTGCCGATCATATAGAGACCGCCGAAATCACCGTGACTGAGCTGGAAGGTCTCGCGGATTTCGCTGCCAAACAAGGCGATAAAATACGTCTGACCGAAGCTTGAAAAGATGGTGAGCAACAGCCCACCTGCCAACCAGCGGAGATTGGTTTTAATAAAGAGAAGCGTATTCAATTGACAGTTATCAGTAGATACCCGGTGAGAAGTTCAGCCCCGATTTTCAATGGGTCAACGGTTTGCCGATGATGGCTTAATGGTGCTGGAGCATTGTAGTCAACCACCCAGGGATCTACAAATGTAATTGGTAAAGGCTCATCTTTCAGGTGATGCAGTCCCCTCGCGACATACAATCAAAAAGCGGAGTTTACAAGCTGGTAAAAGAGCACCGCAGAGAATACGTGCAGTCTCGATTTTGAGACGGCTTCAACTTAAATGATATTTATAAAATCTGGTAACCACCATTATCGCCGTAGCCCTCTTCCCGATACAAATCGAGTGCCCGCATAACCGGCAGATCAGACAGACAAAACAGGCATGCATCATCAGTGCTTGAGGCATTGACGTGCTCGTGCCAGGCCCAGGAAGGTACGCAGAAAATATCTTTCTCCTGCCAGTCAAAGCGTTTTCCGTCGATAATTGAATGCCCGGAACCTTTGGCAACATGATAAAGGTAGCTGCCAGTATGACGATGCGCCTTGGTATGCTCGCCTGCACGCAACAGTTGCATCGATGCACCCAGCGTTTTCATGACCGGGCCGTTGTTAATCGGATTAACATACTCCATCAAGATACCATCGTAGGGAGAACCATCGTGGCAAGAAGCATAGTTAACCAAAGATTCGTAAGTTGGTTCCCATTCGTATTTGAACATCGGGCTGTAGCCCTTGTTCCAATCGCCTCCATTGGGGGTCAAGCCCGGATTACCCCAGGTCTTTGTCATATCATCCACCGGAAACGCAACCGGTTCTGATAAATCCGGGTGCACCTGAAAAAAGTTGGCTTCCATGGCGTTGACAAAAGGAATATCCAGACCGTCTTGCCAGATGCACGGAGTGCCACTGGCCTCAACGGCGTGTTCGTGCCAGGTACCGTTCGGTGTCAGTACAAAATCGTTGGCACCGAGCGTCATCTTATGCCCGTCTACCACGGTATAAGCACCCTCTCCTTCCATAATAAACCGGATAGCACTGGCCGAATGTCTGTGTGCTGTTGCTGATTCGCCTGGATTCATTACTTGCAACCCGGCATAGATCCACCCGACAGCAGCAGTCACATCGCGCCGACCAGGATTGCTCAGGTAAACAACTCTTCTACCTGCTTTTTCGGGCGTCACCAATTCCAGTGAGCGCAGAACGTCGGCACGCAATTCCTGATAGGGCCATACCACCGGAACCGATTGGGATTGCGGTTCCCACGGCTCTATTTTGTTCGCTACCGTCCATAGCGCACCCGCATTCTTGCCCTCCAACTCATCATAGTAAGCCAGCAATTCAGGGGTATCTTCGACATTAGCGCGGCCAATGACGTCTTCACGGTGGTTTTCACGAGACTGGGCCATACGAACTCCAACTGGAAAAAGATAAAGGTGTACCTGTGCCCAATACAGACACAGGCTCCGTTACCGTAGCGTAGAGGATAATACCCTGACAGCACAAGCGCAGGGATGGCTGCGCAGAGAGCCTAAATGCCGGATAGCTTTCCGGTAAACGGGTTTTGATACAACTCGGCGTGGGATTCAACACCCTCCTCAATCACGCAGTCGGTTTTTGGTCTTGCAACGCACAACAGTATATACCCCGCTTTCGATTGGCGACTGTTCAGTGCGCTGGCGCCAGGCTGGCGAACCTTGCCTGATCGCAGCTTGGCGGCACAGGTGATACAGCCACCATAGTCACAACCAATCGGTAGTTGAATACCGGCTTGCAGTGCAGCTTGATAGATCGGTTGATCTTCTGCCACCTCCAGCGTGATACCGGCGTTGAGCAGTTCTACTTTATATTTCATAAATGGCGCGTAACGCTGGCAGACCGAGCAAGACGTTTGAAGGTCCTGGAGTTAAATGGTCTGACCAAGCTTTGGCTTCCAGAACGGCCTGAACAATTCAATTTTAGGGCATCGATTCATAACCACACGCATCCCGGCAGCTTCTGCGGTTGCCGCTGCCTCTTCGTGATAAACACCAATCTGCCCCCATAGCACCTTGGCCCCAATATCAATAGCCTCTTCTACGATGCCGGGCAACGCCTCTGACGCTCTGAACACCTGTACCATATCAACCGGCTGGTCAATGGCAGCCAATGATTTATAGACTGTCAGACCTCTTATCTGATTGCCTGCTTCCCGCGGATTAACCGGCAGCATGTTATAGCCTTGCTCGTGCAACACACGTAACACGCCATAACTGAACTTCGTTGCATCTGGACTGGCACCGACCATCGCAATCGTTTTTACTTCTGACAGAATGTCGGCAAGGTACTTTTCCGGGTACTCTTCCTGGTGATTCATCATCAGCCTCCGTTAGAGCCAGATATCGGATGTGCAATCGCCACCCGGATAACGAGTTTCGTGACAACGTGACGGGCCATTGGGTTCATTGCCAAAGTTGACTATGAAATCAGGGTTAATAGTCATCCCGCCCGCTTCCGGATCACAGTCCACCATCAGCATCACGCCGCCCTTGTGGCGGATCTCTGGATAAAACTGGTTGTCCCAGGTCGAAAACAAAGAGGTTGTCACGTACAAGCGCTTGCCATCCAGCGACAGCTGAATCATTTGTGGACCACCGGCAATATCAACACCATTCACGACAGGTGCTTTGTTCAACATACCTCCCATCCAGACCTGCCCTGTCATCACCGGCTTATGCGGGTCGGTTATGTCATATTGACGGATGTCACCGTGCAGCCAATTACAAAAATAGAGAAATCGATCATCCATTGAAATAAGAATGACAGTAATCAACCCTGGTAACGGGATTGGCCACTCTGGATGCTTTTCATTTTCAACATCAATAATTTTCTGAACTATCCATTCCTGATCTTTCTTGTACCAATGAATAATGTTCGAGGACATAGCAGCCCCGACAAAGCCATGTGTCGAATCAGGGTTATGG
>CALFCE010000070.1 GCA_937951215.1 uncultured Granulosicoccaceae bacterium | reverse complement strand
TTGTGATGGCATGTTGTAGCAGGGCTTTGCCGATTCCGCGGCCTCTGAATTGGTCTTCGGAGCTGAGTGCCACTTCCACTGAACCTTTCTCGGTGACGCTTGCCAGCATCACTTCACCCACGATGGTTTCAAGACGTGCCACCGCCGCATACCGGAAGTGTTCGCCTGCTATTGAGTTGTGGTAAAGATTGAGCACGGAATCTGGTACAGCTGCTGCGGTTGCATGCAGGCGTTTTTGGCGGCTCTGAAGTGACAGGCGATCGAAGTAGAGTCTCAACTCGGCAATATCCTGTGCTTGTATCGCGTTTACTGATACATCAGTTATTAATGCCGGTTTTTCTGTCGTTGCTGCGATCAATGTTCGTCAACTTTTGGAGTTGTCCAATAGTGGCGCATAGTGCTATGAAGGGGGTTGGCTGGCAAACGAGAAATAGTGATCAACCGGGATAGGCAGGCTTATCTCAGCGTTATTATTCAATATGTTAAGGTGCCAGTGCCCAGTGCCCAGTGCCTGAGGTTTCGTGGGTTTCGCTATTCCGGTCTTGCGGCCACTTGTGCTGCAGCCAACATGGCATGGCGTGTGGCGTCCGGAAGGACGGATCGGATTTCCAGCTCAAGTGCTTTTAATACGCTGTTGGCACAGAGTTTCTCGTCGAGCTTTTCTACTGCATCGGTTGCCAGCAGTGATTCGACCAGGGTTTTAAACGAGGGTTTGCTGTACAGCTCATTTGGGTCACGATCTTCGGTGAGGGCAAATCGATGTGCCGCTACCCGATAGCGCTGTTCGTATTCACCCACGGCAAGTCCATCTCTGAATTCTCCTAATACCGCGGCCGCAAGATAGCTTCTTTCTATCGTCGGGCGGATCATTGTGGCGAGACGGATCAGCAGCACGGATTGTAAAGACCGGCTGGAGGGGCGCACCACTTTATTGCCATCCACATCAAGCAAGCCGTTTTGCTCCATCGCAGACAATGCCCTTGTCGCTATTTCCGATGACAGTTCCCGATCAAGAAAGTACTGGGCACTCAACACTGGCCATGCTTGTTGCACCAGCCTGATCAACCAGGCTTTGCTGACACTGCGCTGTTGTGTCAGTACACAGGCAATCAAGGAGGGGACGACAAAAAGATGAAGAATATTGTTGCGAAAGTACATCAGTGATGTTGTGTGCTTTGGCTTTATCCTGACAATGGCACCGAGTTCAGATTCCTCGTTTGATAAAAAGCCGAGTTTTGAGGCTTGCTCTACCCAGACTGCTGTTTCAGGCCAGGCTGTTGTTTTAAGTTCAGGCAGTACGATTGCGGGTAATCGTGATTGGCTGGAGTTTTTGGCTGCATCTGCGCTGTTTTTAAATACACCTTCGAGCAGCTTGTAAATCAATTCAAGTTGTTGTTCCAGTTCTTTGCGACCGCTTGCACGGCCTGGCGATGCCAGTAGCAGGCTTGCAACCATTGCCATCGGGGTTACACTCGCTGCGGCGTTGATATTAACCTGTATATTGCGGCCCAGTTCTGTCACCAGCTCACGATAACGGCTGGTTGAGGTCAGTTCCTCTACAGGTTCGGTTTGTTGCAACTCTCCTATTTGGTGTTTTTCCAGCAGCTGGTTTAATTCAATGGCTTCTCCGAAGTTGACATATACCCGGCCGTATTCTTCGCGCAGTGTTTTAACAGCCTTGATCAGCCCAAGCACCGATTCCTTGCGCTTTTTGCCTCCGGCTAATTCATTGGTGAACGATCTGCCTTCAATCAGCTTCTCGTAACCGAAGTATACCGGCACAAAGATAACCGGGCGTACCGGTTCGCTCAGATAGGCCTGTACCGTCATTGACAGCATACCCGGCTTAGGTGGCAGCAGCAGGCCACTGCGGCTGCGACCACCTTCGATAAAGTACTCGAGCGAATGGCCGCGTTGCACCAGTTCTTTCAGGTAGGTATTAAACACAACGGCGTAGAGTTTGTTGCCTGCAAAACTTCGGCGCAGGAAGAACGCGCCACCGCGTCTGAGGATTCCGCCAACAACCGGCAGATTCAGATTAAGACCGGCTGCAATATGCGGTAGTGAGTAGCCATTGATATACAGGATGTAGGACAGTAGCAGGTAATCGATATGCGAACGGTGGCAGGGCACATAAACGATTTCATGGCCCTCAACAATATTGTCGAGTTGCTGCATGCCAGACAATTCCACGCCATCATACAGCTGCGTCCACAGTCGTTTTAACAGGCGGTGCATCAGCCGCACCGTGCGATACGACATATCGGCCGCGATTTCTTCGGTGTATTTGTTGGCCCTTGCCTGTAACGCTTCAGCACTGCTGGTGTTGTCAGCAGGGTTGTCCAGTTCAAGTTTTATTTGCTGTCTGACATCAGGGTCTGCTACCACATGCTGGATCAGCATCCTCCGGTGTGACAGATCCGGGCCGAGGGTGGCGCGTCGGCGGTGTCTGAAGTGAACACGTAAAAGGCGTTGCAATTTTCTTTCGATTTTTGCAGTTGATTCAGCGTCGTTATCCGCTTTGGCATCATCGAGAAAAGCTCGCAGCAGAATCGGGTCGCTGAAGCGAAGCAGGGTGCTGCGGCCGTGCACCATGGAGATAAGCAGTTTCCGTGTGCGCCCCGGGATCTCCCAATGCTCAGAGAAAAATACCTTCCAGAAACTGTTCAGGCGCTCTGGTTCCTGGCCCCAGTACACTGACACTGGTACCACTCTGCAATCCAGGTTCTCGTTTGTAGCGATTATCTTGAGTAACTGGCCGTACTTGTCAGAGGGAATAAATGCCGATTTGTTAAACAGGCGTCGGCGGCGTTGTTTTAATACATCGGTTGACCCCGGGTAGTAAACGTCACCCAGCTGAAAACGGCCTTCAGGGTCTGGCAGCTTGTGCTCCCGGCAGGCTATTTTCAGTGCCACGTAATCGGTCTGGCTGTCGAGTTCGAAAACATACAGGATCGGAGAGTCGGTGTTTGCTGAGGTAAGCAGATCGGCAGGGTTGGCTGGTATCACTGTGGGCTTGATCCACAATGACAGTAAACGATAGAACAATCCGATTCCCGGTAATTTTCTCATTTTCTAATGATAAGACCAGTCGTCCAGCCACAACATCCTTAAAGTTAGTGCAATTCATATTGATGCACTAACCGACAAATGGCAAACAAAAAGGTAAGGGAAAAGGACCTGGCCTTCCAGCATGCGGGTTAACCTGGAATAAGTGCTATTCTCCCCGCTGATAATTTGAGAATGACAAGAAAAATTGTCTGATACCGCTCCAACCGATTTTTTCAATAGTACTGTTTGGCGAATCACGGGCCTGACCACCTGTCATGTCACCGGTACGATGCTCAGTGTGGTGGTTTGGGCAATGGCGCCGTTAATTCGGTCCGAGCTGGGGCTTAGCGCAGGGCAGTTTGGTTTGTTTGTGTCGGCTCACTTTGGCGCACAGGCCTTGTGTGCTTTTCCAGCTGGTGTATTGATTGATCGTGTCGGCGTTGGCCGAAGCTTGATAGTTGCCATGCTGATTATGAGTTGTGCCGGCTTGTCTCTGAGTGTTGTGGACACATTGCCAACCGCACTGATGGCCATGGCGCTGATGGGAACGGGTTACTCGATTTGCAATCCAGCGACCACTCGCGGAGTCTTGAACTGGGTGCCGGAGGAGCGCCGCGCGACGGCGATGGGTTTTAAGCAAACTGGTGTGCCTCTTGGTGGAGTTCTCGCTGCGGTAGGTGGTGTGTTGGCGACGTTTGTGGGATGGCGATGGGTGATGCTAATCGCTGCGGCGTTCACTCTTGCCAATATCCTGATGTTGTTGCCACTGCTGCGGATACCGCGCAAGTCGAGAGCTGGCGGTAAGTTGTTGCTATGGGCTGAGCTTAAACGCACTGTTGCCAATCGTAATGTTCGCACTTTTGGTTTCGTCAATATTTTCCTGAATATCGGTCAGGGAAACTTTCTGGCTTTTCTTGCCCTGTTTTTACACGATGTCGGCCGCACCAGCCAATCGTTCTCCAGCCTCTGCTTCGGCCTTGCACAAATCTCTGCCACCGCGGGTCGTATTGGTTGGGGTGTACTTTGTGATCGCTTCTTTCGTGACCGGCGCGCAGTGCTGCTTGCGATGGTCATTGTGGTCGCGTCCCTTGGCCTGGTGGCGATGGCTTTGATTACACCAGTTAACGTTCATGTGCTGGCGTTGATAATGTCGATTCTATTGGGGGCGACAATATGCGCCTATGCTGGTCTTACGCTCACCATTGCCAGTGAAATTTCTGCACCGGAAAGCGCTGCAACAACGGTGGGCTACAACTTGGCTATGGTCAGTCTGGGAGGTGTTATCGGTCCGCCTTTGTTTGGTTATGCAATGGGTTCTCTTGGCAGTTATGCCGCAGGTTGGATAGTCACCGGTGCTTTTGTTGCGGTTGGTTTGTTGTTGATTCGGTTTGTCTTTGTGGAACGGCAGGGTGGTCGTATTAGCTGACGGCGTCCGG
>CALFCE010000069.1 GCA_937951215.1 uncultured Granulosicoccaceae bacterium | reverse complement strand
GCCCGATCGACTCCGACATCTGAAGTGACGTCCTTGTCGAAAAGCGGAGATGGAGAATCCGGCTTGGGTAACAGCCGCTTTGTGGTGTGGACTGACCCCTTGACCAGTGAAGCTCAGGCGCAAAGATTTGCTGCGGAAATGCACGGTATTTATCCGCAAGTGAGAGTGAAGATCGCAGCGGGTGGTGCGACTGATTCAGATCGTCATTGGCGCGTGATATTGGGTGCGGGGGACGACTACCAACAGTTTGAGGAGGCATTGTCCTCTCTGGATGGATCGGTTGGAGATCAGTTTGAAGTTGTTGATGTTGCTACAGCAGTAACAGATCCCCAACAATATCGCTACCTGCGTGATGATTGGGCGCGCTATGCGATCGCTGCCTGCTATGCAAAAGGCAATACCACAACACACCAGTTGTCCGAATGTTCCGGTCATTTTGTTGATGTGGACAATTTCATATCATGTGTTGGTGGTGGCGTCTGTTCGCTTGACCGTCTGCAGGGTGTTATCGAACAGGAAAATATTGATTTATTGGCTGCTATTGCCGCCGATGATCCCATCGCGGAAGCCCGCAAAATAGTGTTGCAGCGTACGACTCAGTGTGAGCAATCCGGTAGCGGCAGTGAGGCAGAATTTAAGGCGTGTATAGCAAGATCACTACTGGATGAAAAGCAATTGGAAATAGTGGAATGCTACAGTTCTGGCAATACAGACAAGGAACGCTTGCTGTGCGCTGCCGGTGATGAAGTGTCCAGTGTTGTTGAGCAGTACGAGCAATGCTCGCAAAACCAGGCACAGTTGCAGGCATGCGTGGTGGAAAAGATCGATAGCCCTCGCTTATCCGCAGCCGCAGGTTGTCTGGTTGATGATGATCCGCAAGCATCGCTCAACTGTATCCGCCGCTCTGAACTCGGCGTTGAAGAAAATCGCGTACTGGACTGTTTGCAGGGCGGTGGCTCCAAAGCTGATACCGCCCAGTGTATCGCTGATGAAAAACTGTCGGATCGCGACAGGCAGTTATTGAATTGCAGCTCCCAAAGCTCCGATTCAGTAGCGCTGGCCCTCTGCACGGCGGAGGCATCAGGACAGTTGTCCGGTGCCGATGTGCAAACCTTGCAATGCGCAGTAGATGGCCAGAGCCTGGATGGCAGCAATAGAACCGAAAAGTTGTTGAGTTGTGCGGGTGCGGACTATGCGGTAACCGAACTGAGCAGCTGTCTGGGTGGCGGAGGGGATATCAGCGCATGCGTGGAGTCCAATTCCGAACTCAGTGCCATCGCTAATAATAAAATTGATAGTGTGTTTGAAGATGTCAGTCTGGAAAATGAGATAGCGCTGTTCAGGCAAGAGCTTTACGCAGCTGAAGGCGGGGATCTACCAACAGTACTGTCGAGTGTCGTTAATCGCAAAGCGTTCAGTAGTATTGAAAAAGCGGGTCAGGAAGTGAAGAAAAAAACAAAGGGCCTGTTTGATCGCCTCTTGAAGCAATAGTTAAAAGTAGAGTTGGAAAATCGATGCCGTTAACATGGGCCCCTTTTATAGTATTCGTTCTGACAGCCGTTTTGGCTGTACCGAGTCATGCCGATGATGACAAAAGGGTGGCCCTGGTTATCGGCAATGCTGCTTATGGCAGTGGAGCTGCGCTGGCCAATCCGATCAACGATGCCGAGGCGGTAGCCGCCACTCTCGAAAAAATCGGCTTTGATTCAGTTCAGCTTGCAGTCGACGCGACGAGGTTTGACTTGGAATCGGCGCTGGATCAGTTCAGCAAGACGGCCCGCGGTAGTGATATGGCCCTGATCTACTATGCAGGCCACGGCATTCAAATCGAATCCGAAAACTATATTTTACCGGTCGACGTTATTCCCGAAACCCGGCGCGATATTCAAAAGTTGGTGCCGATGAAGGAGTTGCTTGCGGAGGTCGGGCAGGCCAGCCGTCTCGGCGTGATCGTGCTCGATGCTTGCCGTAACAACCCGTTTATTGCCAACTTGGGAGGCGTGGTTGGGCGTGGCTTAGTGCGTAAGGGGCTGGCATTTCCTGAAACGGGAGCCAACAATACGTTGATCGCTTATGCTACTGAATCCAATGCGGTTGCGCTTGATGCATTGCCAGGTAGTCGTCATAGCCCCTACACCAGTGCCCTGCTGCAACATATGGAAGAGCCGAACCTGGATATTCGGTTAATGTTGGGTCGCGTCAGAGATACCGTACTCGAGCAGACCGACGGGGGCCAGAAGCCTTTCTTTTATGGTTCGGTTGGTGGTGACAGGTTAATGCTGAATGCACAGGGTAGCAGCAGCGTGCAAGCGTCAAATACAAACGCGACACGAAACTCAGTCCCCCAACCCGAGATTCCGAAAATATCGTCTTCACCCTACAGCACATTGACCGTCAAGGCTGATCCTGCCGACGCGATTATCCGAATAATGAATATCAAGGACAAGTATCAACCTGGTATGCGCTTGAGCAAGGGCGGTAGCTATGACTTGTTTGTCACCAAAAAAGGTCACAAGGGCATTCGACGAACAGTCACCCTCGAAAAGGATCATGAGCTGATTGAATTGACGCTGGTCCCCAGATCAGGGGCGGGTAGTTCCAGTGCCTCCAGTACCAGCGCTTCGGGTAAGCCGGCCGGTGGTGTAGTAGTCAGTACGACGGGAGTTGCGTCTTATGATGCATCATCCGGTAATGTGGAAGTGGCGCGTACGCGTGCCATCAACAATGCTGTTGAAGTCGCCATATTGCGGGTCGCGGGGGTATTGGTAAGTGGAGAGAAAACCAATATCAGCCGCATGTCCGACTCTGTGATTGCCACTGACAATGTCGTTGAAGAACGTTTGAAGCAGGATTCGGTTTTTCACAATACCGTCGTTGCGCGCAGCAATGGTTTTGCGAAGCTGGTCGCTATCGAAGAAGAAGGGCAGAGTGAAGGTTTGTACAAAGTGAAAGCCACGGTTGAGGTGGGTACCGAGAAACTTGAACAACAAATGAAAAATGCGGGTGTTTTCTGGGAGCGGGTAGGGAGCCCTGAAGTGTTTATCTCCTTGCAGCGAACCAACAATGGAACAAAAACCAAAGATAGCTACACACTTGAATTTTTGCGAGATACGCTGGGGCGAAACGGTATAAAGGTATCCACTGACACAACCAGTTCGGCTTATCTGGTCAACGCAAAACTCAGTGTCTCCACAAAGCATGTGACCGAATTTGATACCTACACCGGTTCCTGTTCGATGTCGTATGAGATTGTTGATGGCGGTAACCAGACCAGTATTGGGGCATTCAGGCGTGGCGCGGATTCTGTTCCCGGGTTTTCACGAGGTGAATCTGCCAGTGCCTGCGCCAGAAAAATCGTACCCACTGTGGCAAAAAATCTGGTGCAGCGCCTGACCGTGGAATTTAACGATGTCTTTAACAAGGGGCGTTTGTTTGAATTGTCGATACTGGGTATTTCGGGTGGGGATGTAACGCAAACGGCGAACCTCATCCGCAATATTTTTAGAGTCACCAATTTAACTGGCATCAAATTCAACGGCAAGACCGCCAGTATGGATGTTCAGTTCAAAGGCCAGCCGTTTGAATTTGTAGAGGCGGTTACCAAGACGCTGGAATATGAAGACTTGGGCGTATCCCTTGAGTCGATGGAAGAAAATAAAATTGCCCTTAGAATGTTTTAGCGAGGAACTGTCGGTCATGTACAGAATAAAAAATCCAATCAATAACAGCTTTGGCAACAATATCAATTTTGGGGTGCTGGTGTTGGCGACCACTGCGGCATTGTTTTTGGCGTCCGCTGTGCAAGCTCAATCAGGCAGCAACGACGACAGCCCCGAAGACAGTCCAGAGCAGATTATCAGCACGGCCGAACAGAATCCGGCAGCTGTTGCTACCACTCAAAGCAAAGTAATTAGCGACTGGCAGCAGGCAATGCGTGGTTTCGGTCTCGATGTGTCGGGTAATCCTGAGAAGGTGACCGAAATTATTGGTGGGACAAAGTTTATTGTTTCTCATATGGAACGGGTGCAGGTCTCTACAGGACAACCCGGGTGGGTTGAGTCGAGGGTCAAGGCCTATGAGAGGGCCATGCTGGTAGCAAAAGCGGAATTGGCCAAAACCATGGAAGAAACGGTGGAGGCTACAGGCAACTACCAGGTTCTGGAAGATGCTGCTTTCGCAGAGGGAAATATTGAAGAAGTCAGAGAGCTGTCCGAAGGCGGAAAATTACTTAGAAAAGGGGTGGATCTGGTCGACACCGCGCTGGATTCCGCTATTTCTCGACTCGATCCGGAATACGATCCAAATCAATATGACAACGTTGAAGAGAAGATAGCGACCTATCAGAACCTTCGCAGCCAGGTGATAAGAACCCGTGCAGCTGCCGAGGTAGCAGGAGCCACCATCATTTATATGGGAGAAGGGCCGCTGGAGGACGGGAGTTACGGTGTAGTGGTATCTCTGATCTGGACTCCCAAGATGAGTCAGGTGGCCAAAAGTATGCTGAACAAGGAATACCATCTTGAGGCAATGGAACCGGGCCGCTCATTGATGAGCACCGTGCCACGCGATGAAGAGTTGTTGTTGGCAACGCAGGGGGTCAGAGTAGTTGTTGATGAAAACGGGCAGTTTGGGGTTATGGCTTATGCTCAGGCTCAGCCCAGGAAAACCTCCGTTGCGCGTCAAGGCCAGGCGATTCAGGGTGCCAAGGATATAGCCAGCACCCGTGCGCGCGGGTATCTGGTGAATTTTGTTCGTGCAACCGTCTCGAGTTCCGGCAACTTGTCTGAACGAGAGCTTGCACGCGAGTTTTCTGATTTATCGTTTGCCGTGGAAAATATCCGGCGCAACGAGCAACGGCTTGCCAGTCGCGCGAAAAAAACCAAGTTGGTTGGAATACGGCAATTAAATTCATGGTCTGCCCAGCATCCTGTCACTGGTCAATGGGTTGCTGGCGCTGTAATAGGCTGGTCACCCTCTTCGATGAATCAGGCAACAGAACTCAAAACGACACTGAAAGAATCGCTTGAGAAACCCGTTCCTGAAAATGCTGCACAGCACCAGCCCCAACTCAGCGACGAACAAGCGCTGAAATCGATCAAGGTTGATATTGGCAACTATTGATGCGGCCAGCTGGTAGTAACCGCCGGCTCAACTGATTACAATTAGATGTTTTCCAAAGGAGAAGTGCAGTCCGTGCAGAATCAGTCCAATCACTCACTCATTGTTCTATCAGCTCTTCTCAGCATTATAACGCTGGTTGGCTGTTCTACGACCGCGGTTAAATCAGAGCGTATGATTCCGGCTGAATATGAAGCAGGAGCTACTCTGAAGTCGTTGGCTATTCTGCCTTTCACGCTAAAGGGTAAAGCTGATGATGAGTCAACTTCAGCCATTGTCTCTACTGTTTCGGGTGTCCGGGTCGACGGCCAGCGCTATTTTCAGGTGGCCGAGCGAGCACGGCTTGCCAGCGTCATCAACGAACAGAAATATGCCAGAACCGGCCAGTTTGATCAGAAAAGTGCAGTAGAAATTGGCAAAAAGCTCTTGGTGCAGTCGGTACTCTTTGGTGAAATTTCAGACACCAAAGTCACGCGCAAGGATCGTGGCAGAAACAAAGAGAATGTTCAATGTTATGACTATGGCTTCCGTTTCCAGTTTATACCGCGCTTTGTTAACGTAAAAACCGGTCGGATCGAATTCGCTCCCACGATTGCTGAAACGGCCACGCAGTACATTTGTGGCGGGCAACCGGATGCAGTGGCGCTTCGCTCCGATGCCAGAAACCGAGCGCTGCAGGAATTTAAAAACAAGATTGCACCACGCCGTATCTCTGAAACTGTCAAATTGCTGACCAAATATTGTGAACCCGATGGCGGTGGCCGTATGACACGTATGTTGTCCAGTGTTGTTTCAACCCAGTGTGATGATTCTTTGCCACCTGACTTTGTTATTGGCAAGGTGAACAGCGGAGAAAAGTTTGCAGATTCCGGGCGTATGGACCGCGCTTGTGCACTCTGGGAGGAGGCCGCCAGTGAACATGATGCTGGATATAACCTGCCTTATCTGCTCGGTGTTTGCGCTGAGTCAAAAGATGCCGACTATGCAAAAGCACTAAGGTACTATCAGATTGCTGATGAACGTACTACCGAGCCAGTTGAAGCGATAAACGATTCGCTGGCGCGCATCAAGGCAAAGTCCTCTGATCTGGCAGCTTTGGGTAAAAAGCCCAAGAAAAAGCGAAAGCCGGACCCGAAAACCCTGAACGCCCAGAAGAGTCTGGCCGAGCTTGGCTACGACCCCGGTCCGGCTGATGGTTTTATGGGCAAAAAGACCGGCGATGCGATCAGGGAATTTCAGCTGGACAATGGTCTTGATGTGACGGGTAAGCTGGATAGGTCCACGATTAATGCGCTCGGGCTGTGACTGGGGCTTTGACTTGCGATTGTTCCAGATTCCGGGCGTTTTGCTGTTGATGGGGGAGGTACCTAGTGTACCTCCGCTTCCCAAATCTTTGGATAAAGATCTGTACCCGGACGATCTCCCGGTTTAAGGCCGTACTGTGTCATGATCTCGCTGTGATCCGGATCCATGCCGCACTCTCTGAATTTTATACGGGCATCATCGCCTAACCACTTACTGGTAAATACTTTCAATTCCTGATTTTCATCGAGTTTTCCTGACCCGCCATGAAGGATACGGCTATTGAAAGCCACGCAATCCCCCGGTTGCATATCCCAGCTCACAACGTTATACCGCTCAGGGTCAGCATCAATATCCGGTATGGATTCTTGAGCGATTCCGGTGAAGTTGACTTGATCTACATCTGATTTTCCGTCCGGGTTGAGGTTGCCGAAATTGTATTGGTCGAATATCAGATTATTTAAATGAGAGCCTGGAACGAAAGCCAGTGCGTTTTTCTTTTTAACCGGCACTAGCGGCATCCAGATGGTGCAGGTGTCATAGCCTTCTATGGTCCAGTAGGGCTCATCCTGATGCCAGGGAGTTGAAAATTGTGTGCCGGGGGAACGAACAAAAACTGCATCGAAAAAAAAGTTTATCTCTGTAGCCTTCAGCAAATTTCCGGCTAACTCTGCAGCGTGTGAATTGAAAATAAATTGCTGATACTCTTCAATGCCTTGCCAGGCCTGACTATCCCAGAACATGGTTCTGCCTTCAGCATCTCGATCCCAGATTCGCGCGCGAGAAGTTGGATTCTCACAATTATTAGCGAGACCCTGTGATAAAACGTCAATCCACTGATGGCTGAACATGCCCTCAAGCATGACAACTCCATCGCTCTGGTAGGTATCAATTTCGTCTCTGGATACTTCTCGCGGTAGTCTTGATAGCACCTGTTTCACCCTGTCTCGCAATTTGGCAGCGACTGTTAGTCGACAAAATATACAATATTTCGACAAAGCACAATTAATCAGGTTGGCTAATCCTGATCCAACCGCCAGCTTCAGGCCGTGACGACACCGGATGCTGTGGAATACCAACACATTTCCAAATGCAGTGATCTTCCCTTTAAGCCGGTATATCTTGAAGATGACTAATAAAAAAGGGTTGAATTGGGAACGGTTTTTCTGGTGAGCTATGGATCAGAATAGTTATTCCGAAGGTAAATCCCGACGGGATATTCTCGATGCCGCTGACACGGTTGACTTCGTGGAGATCGTGTCGCTGTTGGGAGATTTTGTTACCCGTTTTGTGTTCGAAAACCGTCAATCCCGCTGGCATGCGCTTGTAAATCGTCCCAGGCAACTAAGCAAAAAATTTAGCAAGCTCTGGGATCATCTGGATACCGAGCAATCATCGGCACTGCAAATCGAAAAATTACCGGTTGGGGATTGGTTGTACTATGATGGTTCGATGGACCCTGTGTACCTGATTAACACGAAAGAACTTGAGAAAGTGTGTGTCGGGCGTGATGGCATTGCATTTTTACCTGACAAGAAGCTCGCGATATTTTTTACCCACGAAGTTACGGAGTATGTTTTCTCCTGTTAGGAGAGTGTTTGGCTGTCGGGTAGCTGTAGTCGCAGTTGTAGTCACAGCCGTAGTCTGGGTTGTAGTAACAGCTGTAGGCACAGCTATGGTTTGGGAGAGCTGATTTGCGTTTTCGATTTCTGGCCGTTATCGCCGCTCTATCTTTGTGTCTGGGCGCGACAGGTTGCGCCTTCCTGCCACCAAAGCTGGTGCTGCCTGATACTGTCGCCACGGTAGAGCAGTTAGAGCCCTATCTTGAGGATGCCGTTTCCAGTAAAACCCCTCCCAGTGTTTCTGTCGGCGTTGTCAGGGACGGAAAAGTGGCCTATGCCAAATCGTTCGGTTATTCTGATTCGCTGGCAACAGTTGAGGCATCGCCGGATACCGTCTACCAGTGGTGGTCACTAACCAAGCTGTTTACCGTTGTTGCTATCCTGCAGTTGCAAGAGCAGGGGCTATTATCTATTGATGACCCGGTTAACAAACACTTGCCGACATTCAAAGTTAGAGGCCGGCACGACAACGGGCAGGAAATCACCATCAAACATCTGCTAAGCCATAGTTCCGGTTTGGGTGATATTGGTATGGAAATACTCGGATGGGTTCATTTTGACGGTGACCCGCATCCTGTCCAAATTGAGTTCTTCAATGGCAAAGTCGATAAATTCAATAAACTGAAACAAGCCCCTGGTGAGGAGGGCCGGTATTCGAACTTTGGCTATCTGGCTTTGGCTGCGGTCATAGAATCGGTATCGGGAGCTGCTTACGAAAAATACGTGGTCGACAATATTACGGTGCCACTGGACATGCAGAGTACCCACTTTAT
>CALFCE010000068.1 GCA_937951215.1 uncultured Granulosicoccaceae bacterium | reverse complement strand
AATCCGACTGGCGTGAACTATTTTCTACACAATCTATTACCACTGAACCGCAAGCTGCGAAGGCTATGCCGCATGTTTTCGTGGGTATTGCTGGTTTGGGGCCTGTCCACCTCAATAGTTCTGGCTGAGCTTGCTATTTGCACCACGCCGCTAAGGCCAGATTGTGCCAGACCGCTCACCGAGACAGCTGATCAGGAATTCACATTTTCACGCCTGATGTTTTCAGACAACCAGCGCGCTATTGAAGATCTCGGGGATAGAATCGGTTATCCGCACTGGCAGGCTGACTGTTCGGAATCAGAACCTCATTTCATCGCGGCACTGCAGCGGCTCACCCGCTTGGACACCAATTCCGATAGTCAATCCATATCCATGCTCGACGATCGCATCTTCGATTATCCGATGTTGTATGTTGTTGAGGCCGGCTTTGCTTCATTTGGTACCGAAGAATCGAACAATATGCGCGAGTATCTGACTCGGGGTGGATTTCTGCTGGTGGACGACTTTCATGGCAGTTATCAGTGGGAGCAGTTCAGCAACTGGATTGGCAAGGTTTTTCCCGAGCGGGAGATTGTGGATATCCCACCTGAACACGAAATTTTTCATGTGCATTTCGATATCGAAGACTTTATTCAGATACCCGGCCTACGCGCCTTGTGTCTGAATCCGGGCGAAACCTGGGAGCTGCCCATCACCAAGGGGCCGGGCGTTATGGAGAGCAATGCTTCACGTCAACAACCGCGATGGCGAGGTATTCTCGATGACGAGGGCAGGGTTATGGTCATGATAAATTGGAACATGGATCTGGGTGATGCCTGGGAACATGCGGATATGGAAGAGTACAGCGCTCTTTACACCGCAACCGCCTACCGCCTGGGTGTCAACTACGTGATTTACGGCATGACCCACTGAGGCTTGTATTGCAAAGCAGTTGCTGACCGTGGCGACTACCTCAGCAGGTAGTCGCTGCACAATCCTCAATATTCCTTCACTATTCGCCTAATTTTCTAAAGGGGCGCGTCAGGCGATGTTCGGGATTTTCAAACCCGCCATGTGTTGCATGACCCGCAATACCTGGGTGCTGTAGCCATACTCATTGTCATACCACACGTAACAGACGCAGCGATTACCATCAACGATGGTCGCAACCGAATCAAAGATCGCAGGTTCCGGTGTGCCGACAAAATCACTGGACACCACTTCCGAAGAATGACTGTAGGCGATTTGCTGACATAGCGCCCCGTCCAGTGACATTTCCCGTATATGATCGTTCAGCTCGTCCTTGGTGGTGCTTTTGCCGAGATTCGCGTTAATCACCGCCATCGATACATTCGGTGTGGGTACCCTGATCGCGTTCCCGGTGAGCTTGCCCTCAAGTTCCGGTAGTGCCTTGGATACCGCTTTCGCAGCTCCCGTGGTGGTTAACACCATATTCAACGGTGCGCTGCGACCGCGACGGTCGGCTGAGTGGTAGTTATCGATGAGATTTTGATCGTTGGTGTAGGAGTGCACCGTTTCCACGTGACCATTTTCGATACCGAAACTGTCATTCAGAGCTTTTAGTACTGGAGTGATTGCATTGGTGGTACAAGAAGCCGCGCAGAGGATTTTGTCTGCCTGATCGATGTCAGTGTGGTTGACCCCATACACAATGTTCTTGATCGCGCCACCTGCCGGGGCAGTTAGCAAAACCTTCCCGGAACCCTTTGGTACCAGATGTCGAGACAAGGACTTTTCATCTTTGAAAACACCGGTATTGTCCACGATCAACGCGTTTTCGATACCGTACTCGGTATAGTCGATATCTTCCGGTTGATTGGCATAAATGACTTTGATGAAATTTCCGTTGGCGATGATCGCACTGTTTTCGTGATCGACAGCAATATGCCCGTTGAATGGCCCATGAATGGAGTCTCGTCGAAGCAGGCTGGCGCGCTTGGCCAGGTCGCCGTCTCGACCACCCCTGACGACAATTGCTCGCAAGCGCATCGGGTTGCTTGAGGTGGTTCGCTCTATCAGCAGTCGCGCCATGATGCGACCAATTCGTCCAAAGCCGTAAAGCACAACGTCTTGAGGTTGGTCGAGCACACTCGCTGGATTGTCCAGCACCGGTTGCAACTTGGCCGACACAAACTGGGCTGTGCTTTGGGCCGCGCTTTGGTTTGCGGATTTGTATTCGTGTGCCCAGCGTCCGATATCTATCCGGCATGAACCGGGTGGGTTGGCCACGATTTGCTGCAGGATCTCGGATGTATCTTCGAGACTGATATTGTCTTCTACCATGGTCAGGGCAAGTCGGTGAGCCTTGATGATTTCAATGGTCGAGCTGTTCATCAGCTTGCGACCAAAAACGGTCACAATGACACCCCGTTCGCGATATAAATCCCCAACCACCGGGATCATTCTTTCTGCGAGCCCCTGTTCAACAATGTAGGTGTGCAGGTGCGGATCTCTTTTCGTATTCAATGCGAGAATCTCATGGTTTATTCAAAGGATGTGTTTTGCAGCTTGAGTTGCAGTGCTATGCGGGTGTTATCGGCTGATATCACAGTCTTTCGCGTGAATTACTTCACAATCCTCAATGCATGACGGATTGTGGCGGGATAGCGCTTGCGCAGGGTTTGTGCACAGAACCCCCGAGCAGGCCAGTCACAGCTGTAACAGTTAATGGCAAACGGGCTATCTATAATAATGTAGGATGTTTTCGTCAATACAGGCTGTTGTTCCTGATGTTATTGCAAATACAGCGGTAACCAAATACGACTTAACCAACAACAGATACTAGCTTCTCCTTATGAAAATCGCTTGTCTCCCGGCGGCCAGGAACCTGATTTCCGCGTTGATGCCATTGTTCTTTGCTCTTGTTTGCATTGTCGAGGATATGTCATCTGCAAACGCAAACGCCGATTTAATGACAGGTGTCACCGAGTTCTCCATTTCCCTGGCTGAGCTGGACAACCTGTTAACGAATGCCTCGTTGAATACCGATGTGGTGCAGGCTGAGCGTTATTCAATTCTGTCTGCCCGGTTAGCTGAACTACCTGCTGCCTCACCGATTGCCGGATCATCCGCTGTCTCAAATCCTTTAACGTTTGCCAACGGCCAGCTGACTTATCATGATTTGACCGAAAACCTGTTGGTGGATGGCGGATGTAACAATACCTATATTCGATCGCTGGATACTACGCTGACGATAACCGGTAACTCTGCACTAACGCTGTCGGCCGGCTCGATTTACGATCCTGTCACCTTGTCGCTGAATTTGTTTGGATTGTTACAGGCACGCGGCAATGCCCGCCAGACTATCGCCATTGATTTGGGGGGCTGTCAGACGATTGCTGTCGATAACATGTCGATCACCGGCAGTGGCCCATTCCATTTGCAATTGGAGTTGCAGCTCTACCTTAATCCCGTCTGGCTGGATGCCACTACATTGCAGTTCAGCCCGAAAGTCCAGTTGAACGCCGTGATACCACAGTCTGATATAACCATCGAGGTTGATGACAGTCTGGTAGCCGGGATTGTTGAAGATTTACTTGACGACAAGATCGATCAAGCACTGGACCCGCAAGGTCTGGAGCAACGCTTCGCGCAACTGCAACAGCAACTCCAACTTCGTTTGCTGGAGTTACAGCCCGATGGTGTTTTTCAAATCGTTTTGCCGGATGACTCCAACCCGCGTCTCGATCGCTTGCTCGACTTGCTCGCAAGTGATGCCCGCTTTTCGGTACTGCTTGATTATTTGCACTTTAACCGTGTTGAGCTGCTTGCCGGACTGTTGCTGGGTGATTCGGCAATGCTGCAACAATTGTTGGAATCTGCGTCGGTGTGCCAGACCGCTTCATCGCTTTTGATTGATGAACCGCCCAGACCCCTTTACCGTTGGTTGGGGCAACGTTGTGAAGCCGGTAATCCCTCGACGTCAGACAATGATGCCTGGTACGCCGATACGGAGTGTCGTTTACCCGTCGCGTTTCAAGCGACAGATCTTCAGCAATGGTGTCAAACCTCTCTTGATCCCGGCCGTCTTGGTAATGGCTCGGCACTCGGGATAACTAAAAATCGCTGGCGGTTATCGCCTTCAACGCGATTCGACATTGGTGCATTGCCGTTAACCGGAACAGACCAGCCGTATTTGAAAAGTCTGGTGTATAAAACGGTCTACACGGAACAGGGTGAATGCAGCCTTGAAATGCGCATACATGCAGCCGCCCCGCGCAGTTACCAGCCACTCAGACCGCTTTTCGCGTTGCATGGGGGAAGCTGGCAGAACCGTTCCACCGGTGTTCTCGGGTTGGAAGCATTGATACCGCAATTTACCGATGCCGGATTTGTCGTGTTTGCACCGTTTTATCGTTTGCTGGGTGACGGCGAGGGAAATACCGAATGCAGCAACGCAACTTACGATGAGCTGCTGAGTGATGTGGAGTCTGCGTTAACCTGGGTTGGCAACAACGCGGCTTACTATGGAGCAACGGGCAAGCCTGTGTTGTTTGGGCAGTCCGCAGGTGGTCAATTGGCTGCGCGTCTGGCAGTTGATCATCCGCAGGACGTTCTGGCGGCGGTCTTGCTCTATGCACCGGTTGATTTTAGTGATTTGCTGGCCCAGCTTAACGATGGCAGTTTTGTCAGCCCGCCCGCGGAGCGCGTTGTAGAGGCGGTCACCGGCAGTCCGGTGGGGGAGTTGGATGGCGGCAGTTTACTGGTGTTTGAAAACACGCTGCCTGCAAAGGTGGCAGATGCGCCAACTGCCTACCCACCTCTGTATTTGCTGCATGGCAATCAGGACACCCTGGTGCCGGCCAGGCAATCGGTCCGTTTGTGTAATGCGATGTCCGGTGACCTTGAAATGGGGCCAGCCAACCAGCAAACCTTGTCGATCAACTCTGAACCGATGCTGCAGCCTGCCGAACCGGCTAATGCAGGCATAGACCAGCCACTACGACAGATTGTCGACTGTGATTCTCGGGGTAGTCAGTTACATTTGTTTGAGGAAGGGGCACATGCTCTGGATTTTTGTCTGGTGACGGGCTTTTGTCGATCCGGTTCGGAGGCCAGTGCCGCTTTGGTCGCGGAGTCGCTGCAGATGGCCGTTGAATGGGCAAGAGGTATCGCCTTTTTTGAGGAGAATCTGACGCGAGGTAGTGATCAGCCGCAGTCCGGGTCGAGCGCCGGTACCGGCGCTGACCTGTGGCTGGTCTGGTTGTTGCTGGTTTTCAGCCACGTCTGGGTGATTCGCTTCTGGGTGACTCGCTGCGGGGCGCGACCTTCCAACCGATTAATGACTGACAGGTAAATTACATGCTGGTGACATTACTTATCATGTCTGTGTTTGTGATCAGTGCGATCCTGTGTCACTACATTGCCAAATCACGTGGTGCCAAGCCGGTTTTCTGGGGAATTCTGGGGGCCTCACTTGGACCCCTGGCATTGCCCTTTGCGTTTGCTTCAAAACCTGAAGCTCGCGCTTCTTTGGACACGGATACCACCAAGTAATCTTGTAAAGCAGCCTCGACAGCCGCTGTCATTTCGCGTATCTGTCGGGTTGATTGCTCGGGCCATTGGCAAGCTGACTGACTTGCCTGCTTGACTTGCCTGCTTGACTTGGATGCTTGACTTGGACACCCAGCGCTGTATTGTTACATCCCAATTTTCCCCCTGAGACCGGATACACTGTCAGAACGAGGCCTTATTGTGTTCTGTGGACTGCTGATGTCCTTGGGCGCTTTTTCGATCGACATCAGCCTGCCTTTTTTCTCCGTGATGGCGGATGGGCTTGATACGGATCTGTCTCTGTTGCCACTGGTGGTAACCAGCTTCCTGCTATTTCTTGGTCTCGGACAATTGCTCTTCGGGCCACTGTCAGATCGTATAGGCCGCAAGCCAACCCTGATGCTGGGTTTGTCCCTGTTTTTGCTCGGGGCGTTTATTGCCGGGTCTGCTGTTAACTTTTCGATGGTAATCGTGGGCCGGGTGTTGCAAGGATTCGGAACCAGCGCGGCTGTGGTGTTGTCACGAACCATTTTGCGCGATTTGTTTGAAGGTGAAAACCTTGCCCGCCAAATGGCTATTGCCACAGGCATCTTTTCTGTTGGTCCCATCGTCGCGCCACTGCTCGGGGGGACGTTAGTTGCTCTGGGTGCAAGTTGGCGCTCGGTGTTTGTGGCGATGGTCCTCTACGGCTTGTTGCTGTTGTTTTTTTTATCGCGCACCCCGGAAACACTGCGAGAGGCAGACCCCGAGGCTTTAAGCCTGGCAAGACTCAAGCGCAATTTGATGCGGGTCGTCTGTAATGAGCAATCGCGGTCATTTATGGTGATCAATTCGGTCACGATGATTTCGATGATTTTAATCGTAGCGACCAGTGCTCCATTGTACAAAAACCGTTTTGGTATTACCGGTGTGGCCTTCGCGATTTACTTTGCAGTACACGCTTCGGGAATTATTGTCGGGCAGTTTGCCAACCATCGATTGATCTCCCGACTCGGTGTGGTCTGCACATCAATTGCTGCTGCGGCTGTGATGGCCCTGGCAGGAGTTTTGATCGTATTGTTTGAGATCGCGGGGCTAATGAGCCCCTGGCTACTGAGTGGGTTGATCACGCTATTTGCGGTTGGTTACCTCAGCGTAGTTGCCAACTCCACCAGTATGATTCTGCAGCCGCACGGTGAAATCGCAGGCTTTACTTCCTCGCTGCAAGGCGCTTGTGGATTGCTGGTGTCGTCAGTGGTTGGTACCTTGTTGTCGCGATTTGTTCAGGATAATTTGGCGCTGTGGGGTGGCATTATTGCGTTGATTCCCTTGTTGGCTATCGTTTTGCTGGTGCGCTGGCAATCAAGACCTTTGAATCAGCCTGGTTAAAACCGTGACAGAGGTCGCCTGCAGGGCGGATTGGCGTGTGTGATTGACAGTGCCAAATCACCTGAAAGACAGTAAACTTCACCAGCGCCATGACAATGATCATGAGAAATGTATTGGTTATAAATCAAGAGAGAGTCTGAACATGCCACAAGTAACCTGGAAAATGGCAAACGGTGACACCATTGTCGCTGATGTCAAAGCGGGTACCACACTCATGGAAGCAGCGTTGGACAATGATGTCCCCGAAATAATTGGTGAGTGTGGAGGCTGCCTGTCCTGTGCTACCTGCCATGTCTTTGTCGATCCTGCCTGGGAGGACAAGGTAGGCAGTACTGATGATATGGAAGATGCCATGTTGGATGTCACCGACGTACCAAAGAAAGCCAACAGCCGGCTGAGCTGCCAGATCACCATGTCTGACGAGCTTGATGGCCTGATACTGGAAGTCCCCGCCTGAATTCAACAATGCCAGCCTGATTGCGGACTGAATGTCGCAAGCTGGCAAGCACTGCCGTTTTTTTGTTGTATCCAAAACACAGCTTGGGGCTACAATCGCAATAGTCCCCGGTTACCGCCGGAGGGCCGGGTAGAAGTCCGAGTAATTGTTGCGGAGGAAGGGTAATGCGAGCTGAATCAGGGGCGAGCGCTGCAAGACCGGTCACGGAACACCATCATCGTGATCAACGAAAAATTGATCCGCACAGGGGTAGTTTGCTGGCGGACGGTTCCGCCAATGACGACGACCGTATCGAAATCGGTCCCACCAGACTCGCTTACAGTGAGTGGGCCGAAGCGGGTCTGCAATTACCTGATTTGTTGGCAATGCGCGAATATCGATGGCAGCGCCTTACCCGGCACGTGGTCGAGAGAGACTACGGCGCTGTGCTTCTGTTCGATCCTCTGAATATCCGCTATGCAACGGATAGCACCAACATGCAACTCTGGAATACCCACAATCCATTTCGGGCCGTATTGGTGTGCGCGGATGGGTATATGGTGATTTGGGATTACAAAAACTCACCGTTTCTGTCGCAATTCAACCCGCTCGTGCGTGAGCAACGTTCAGGCGCCGATCTGTTTTATTTTGATCGAGGTGATCGTCTTGATGTTGCTGCTGACACCTTTTCCAATGAAGTCCGACTGCTCATTGACGAGCACGGTGCGGGTAACAAGCGTCTGGGGGTTGATAAAATCATGTTGCACGGATTGCGGGCATTGGAGGCGCAGGGATTTGAAGTGCAACCTGGCGAAGAACTCACTGAAAAGTGCCGAGCTGTAAAGGGACCGGATGAGATCCTTGCCATGCGGTGTGCTGTGCATGCCTGCGAGACAGCAGTGGGCCGGATGGAAACCTATGCGCGCGAGCAGGTTCCGGGTGGTTCTGTTTCCGAAGACGATATCTGGGCTGTATTGCACACCGAGAACATCCGTCGTGGTGGTGAATGGATTGAAACTCGTTTGCTGACCTCCGGCCCACGCACCAATCCATGGTTTCAGGAATGTGGCCAGCGAATAGTGCAGAGCAATGAAATTGTCAGCTTCGATACCGATCTGGTTGGCAGTTATGGAATCTGTGTTGATATGAGCCGCAGCTGGTGGATCGGAGATGAGCTGCCGCCACCTGCCATGGTATCGGCTATGCAACATGCCCATGAACACATTATGCAGAACATGGCCTTATTGAAGCCGGGAGTCAATATTGAAGCGTTGTCGCACAATGCACATACGCTGGAACCCAAGTATCAAACGTTAAAATACGGATGTCTGATGCACGGTGTGGGATTGTGTGATGAATGGCCGCTGGTGGCTTATCCGGACAAGCTCGTCGAAGGAGCTTTTGATTATGAACTGCAACCTGGCATGGTGCTGTGTGTTGAAGCACTGGTCAGTCCGGAAGGAGGCAACTTCTCTATCAAGTTGGAGGATCAAGTGCTGATTACCGAAGACGGATACGAGAACCTCTCATCGTATCCGTTCGATGACCGCTTGATGGGGCGATGAGCACAGGTTCTATTGTTTGAAAAAGCAGAGGCGAGTTGCTCAATGCAATCAGAGGATAAATACAATGAATTCAGTGGCCGTACCGTTTCCTGATTCCACTCCAAGCGGGTATACCTGGTTTGATGACGAACCCGAATTTGATGCCGGGCTTCATTTGCAGCTTGAAAAACCCGCTGAGAAAATTTATCTCGAGGATCTGGGTTATAGCGAGGAAGAGATTGCCACTAAAGCCAGTCGCGTTGCTGCCAGCTCTCCGTTTCGCGTTCTGTCTGATGAAGGGGCCGCGATTATGCTCGGCGTTGCGCGTCGCTTGCGTGCACATGCCATTAGTTGTGAGCGTATTGAAAACATGGTGCGTGGTGGTTGTTACCGTTCCCGGTGGCTGCGTGATTTGTGTATCAACCCGGCGCTGACTCAACAGATGAGTGAAATTTATGAAGTTGAAGTTGCGGCACATTCAATGCCGTTGCATTTGGGGCATATGAATTTTTCGCCGGATGATTTATCTCGAGCTGTGGACAAATGGCATCACGATACTATCCCGCTTGATTTTGTGATGATGGTATCCGACCCGGCGACATTGGACGGTGGCCAGTTTGAGTATTTTATGGGCACCAAACACGAGATGACTGAACTGGCAGCGCAAGGAAAAACGCCGCCTCCTGATCGTGTGGTTGCACCGGAATTTCCGGGCCCGGGCAGCGTCATCGCGTTGCACGGGGATATGGTCGTGCATCGCGGTGCTGCCCTTAATTCCCCTGGTGAGCGCATCAGTATGGTCAATGCCTATGTTGCGATGGACACGTCTGGTGATGACCAGCACCGTCACAAGGATCTGCGGCTGGTTGATGACCCGGAGGCCTTGTACGCTGAATGGGCAAAACACGCAGCGTGGCGTGCACGTGAGCGACTGGACACGTTAATCAGTGAACTTGAATTTTCAGCCGATCGCCTGTCTGTGGCAAAAGCACTGGAACATGCGGTAGCTGACGTGGCCAAAGCTGTAGAAGAAATGAGTGACGACGGCGAGATCAGCATGCATCACTACGAAAAGTAGTTTTTACCAAGCTTAAATGGCTGCCGGAAATTAAATTCGTCCAGATTTATCCCACCTTAGCGAGAACAAAAGCGATGCCAACAATAGAGTTGGAGCAGATAGAAACCGCAACTTTCCGAGCCTTGATCGGTCATGGTGCCAAAGACTGGATAGCACGTGAAGTTGCCGCAGCTGTGCGCGAGGCTGAGAGCTTTGGTAACCGGATATGTGGTCTCTACTATCTTGAAAGTTATTGTCAGCAATTGTTGAGTGGGCGCGTTGACGGGCAGGTAGAGCCGATGGTTGATCGTGTGCGGCCCGGGGTTGTAGAGGTTGATGCCGGTTTTGGTTTTGCACAAGCGGCCTTCGCGCGAGGCTTGGCGGAAGCAGTTGCTGCGACAAAAGAAAATGGGACTGCGAGTCTGGCTATCTGTCATGCCCATACGTGTACGTCGCTGGGTTATTTTACCCGGCAAATTGCCAACGAGGGCCTGATCGGGCTTGGTCTGACCAATGCTTCTCCAATCGTCGCGCCGCCGGGGGGCAAAAGCCGGGTGATCGGTACCAACCCGATTGCGTTCTCGGTGCCGGATGGCGAGGGAGGGTTGGCGATGCACTTTGATCAATCAACCACCACGGTGGCACTTGGAAAAATAACCATGGCAAAAGCGGCAGGTGAAAGCATACCTCCGGGTTGGGCAGTTGATGCTGAAGGTAAGCCCACCACCGACCCTGTGGCCGCATTATCAGGTTCTCTGGTATCGATGGGCGGCTACAAGGGCTGGGGTTTCGGACTAATGGCCGAGATATTGGCCGCCGGCATGACAGGTAGTACGGTCTCGCGCAAGGTCAAACCACTCAAAGCGCCAGAGGGCTCGCCACATGATCTGGGACAATACTATCTGATGATTGACCCGGGTGTTTCCGGGCAGTTTGCTGAACGCGTCGCCGAAGTGATCGAGGGTGTTGCGCAGGATCCTGAAGCACGTCTGCCCGGCCAATTTTCAAAGCCTGCAGATCCTGTCGAGGTGACCGATGCGGTATGGGATCTGGTCACCTCTCTGGCGGCGCGCAAGCAAGGTTAATGGCTTGCGCGGTGTTCAACCCAATAGCTCCTTGACATAGACCCGGCGTTCTTCGAGTACAGACAGCTTCGCGGCGTCGGCGAGTGCCAACGCGCGTAACCCGTCTTCGCCAGTGGTTGGCATTACCGACTGGTCTTTCAAGGCCTGTACGAAGGCAGCAATCTCTGCAGCGTACGCTGTCTGGTAACGCGTCATGAAAAAATCCTGCAGTGGCGGGCGTGTATAGCCATGTTCTGAAGCCACTTGCAGCGCAGTACGATGATGGTTTAGCGCTGTGACAGAACCTTTGCTGCCGTGCACTTCGATTCTCTGATCATAGCCGTAGCTGGCCCGACGAGAATTGTTGATTGTGCATTGCCGACCTCCGGCTGTTGTCAGCAGTATGTTTACACTGTCGTAGTCACCGAGATTTCCGATTTCGCTGTCAACCAGTACCGAGGCTGCGGCCTGCACGGTTTCAACTTCCTCACCCAGCAACCATCGGGCAACATCGAAGTCATGTATGGTCATGTCACGGAAGATTCCACCGGAGCGCTTGATGTAATCGTAGGGTGGAGGCGATGGATCGCGGGAGGTCAATGCGATCATTTCCGGATCACCCACTTCACCGTTGTCGATAACCTGCTTCAAGGCTTGAAAATCCGGATCGAAGCGACGTTGGAAGCCAACCATGAGTTTGCCGTTAGTCTGTTCGACGATTTTCAGAGTCTGCAGCACTCGCTGGAGATCGAGATCAATGGGTTTTTCGCAGAATACCGCTTTTCCCGCGCGACAAAAGGTTTCTATCAGGTCCGCGTGAGTATCAGTGGGTGAGCAAATCACCACAGCATCGATCGATTGATCACTTTCGATGCGCTCGATATCCCAAACCTCGCAATGGTGTTGTGTGGCCACCGCTCTGGCAGACTGATCAAATACGTCATAGACCGCGACCAGACTGGCATCCTCTACCTGAGAGATCGCGCGCGCATGGACCTGGCCGATGCGACCGGTGCCGAGTACTGCAAAATTCACTGTCACGTATGGTTACCTTCTGAAGTCACAACGTTGGTTGGTAGCGAATGATAATCTGATACCAGCGCCGGGCATAGCCTCTGGTGCAGTAATTTTTCTTGGTGACTGGCGATATTGTTTTTATACTCGCGAGCTGGCAAAGACGGCCCTGTTGGCAAGATCCAACACACCGTCGTCGGTTTTGGGCAAAACCTGACGATGATTTGTGCGCTGCTAGTTTTACCCTGTAAATTTGCTGACCAAATTGACTGACCAAATAGACTGACTTGATTGGCTAACTTGATTGACGGATTTAATTAGCTGATTTAATAAACTGGGATGGATTAGTGTAATGACGAAAATCGGTATTGGAGTGGTGGGCGCAGGTTATATGGGCAAGCGCCACACCGTGGCTTTGCAGTCGGTTGGTAGCGTTTTCAATACCCGCTTGCGACCCCTGTGCGAGATGATTTGTACCACCACAGAGGAGGGGGCTGCGCGCTCTGCGGCAGAACTCGGTTTTAATCGGCACACCACTGATTGGCGGGAAATGGTAGCAGACCCCGCAATTGAAGCGATTGTCGTAGCCTCTCCGCAATCAACACATTTACCCATCGTCGAGGCCGCGATGGCCGCCGGCAAACCCGTGTTGTGTGAAAAACCTCTCGGCGCGTCCTTGCAAGAGAGTCGACGCATGGTCGAATTGGCTGAGTCTGCCGGCGTGGTCAATATGGTTGGCTTTAACTACGTGCGAACACCAGCAACCCAATTTGTCAGGCAGTTGCTAGAGCGCGGTGCGCTGGGCGAGATCACCTGGTTCCGCGGAGAACATACCGAAGACTTTCTGCATCATCCGGACTGGCCCGCAAACTGGCGAACCAGTGGACGCGCCAACGGCACCATGGGCGACCTTGCGCCTCATATGATCAACTGCGCTATGGCACTGATGGGGCCGATTCAACGACTTTGTGCTGATATCGAAACAGTGCATGCGGAGCGCCCGGTGGAAGGCGATGCCTCTGGTGCCCGGCAAGCCGTCAGTAATGATGATCATGCCCACTTTGCCTGCCGTTTTGCCTCCGGTGTGATGGGACATCTTTATTTCAGTCGCATCTCTACTGGTCGGAAAATGGGGTATGCCTATGAAATATCCGGTACCCATGGTGCAGTCAGATTCGATCAGGAAGATCAAAATGCGGTCTGGTTGTACGAAGCGGAAGGTGATGAGGCAAAGCGCGGTTTCCGCAAAATTCTGACCAATCCTGAACATCCTGACTACGTTGAATTTTGCCTTGGGCCGGGTCATGGCACGGGGTATCAGGATCAGCTGATTATTGAAGCCAGGGACTTTCTGCTGGCGATTGAGCAGGGCAAATCACTATGGCCAACCTTCAGGGACGGCATGGAAGTCAATCAGGTCGTGGAAGCGGCGTTTGATTCCGCCGAGCGCCAGCAATGGGTTAACGTGGCTGATTTCTAACCGTTTTTTATTTTTGGCTGGCCTTGCCCCTTCTTTGATCGAGAGGCGATTGGGCGTGATCGGGTCGAACTTTTCCACTCCAAATAAATGTTGATCTAGCGTTTGCAGTCTGAATTGCGTTTAAGTACACTTACATTCTGCAACCGGTTGCAAAATTCAATCGGTGATCAGAATTCGATTCGGGTGTGAATACTTTGCCTGATCTGAGTGCAGACTGATTTTTTAACAGACGGGCGTGTCTTTGCAATTTGCTGTCAATCATATGTCGTTGGCAAAACAGTCGTATCAGCAATTGCTGATAACGGCTCGCAACATTGGCGGGATTGGCATCGAGGTGCGGAACGACCTTGCAGGCGCCCTTTTTGACGGAGAGGCTGCTGGTGCAGCAGGGGAACAGGCCCGTTCTTTTGGCCTTGAGATCCTGGCGGTTGCCGAGGTCAAGGCGTTCAACGATGGGTCCACGAGAGCGTTGGACGATGCCGGAGCGTTGATGCAGGTTGCCGTTGAATGCGGAGCCAGGGGAATAGCGCTGATTCCCCGCTGCGATGGCCATGGTTGTGAACCTGGAGAACGAATAAAAAATTTGCGGCAGTCGATTGTCGAGCTCAAACCGATGCTCGAGGCGCACAAGCTGGTTGGCTTTATCGAACCTCTGGGGTTTGAACAATCGTCACTGCGATCAAAGCGTGAGGTGATCGATACCATCCACGACTGCGATGCCGGTGGGCAGTTTCTGCTGGTGCATGACACGTTTCATCATTTCCTTGCCGGGGGCGGGCCACTCTTTCCGGAACACACCGGCATAGTGCATGTGTCCGGTGTGATAGAAGCAGATGTCGAGATTGCGTCGATGCGGGATGAGCACCGTGTGCTGGTTGATCAGCGGGATCGACTGCAAAATATCAGTCAACTGCAGAGTTTGTGCAGGCAGGGTTACGAGGGGCCTGTCTCAATGGAAGCGTTTGCACCTCTCGTCCATGATTTCGTCGATCCGGAAGCTGAGATTTTCGGATCATTTAGCTACATCGCAAGTGCCGTCGGAGCGTAATAGTTAAGCTGCTGCGGCTTGTGGTGAATACAGAACCCTTGAATGAGGGTAATCCGGTAAACCCATGCATGGGAGCCGGGCACACTTTTAGGAGAGAAGCAATGAAGAAACCCCTACTGGCTGCAGCTTTTACAGCCATGATGAGCACAGCTGTCAGTGCTGAAACTGTTGGCGTATCAATCTATCTGTTTGATGATGTCTGGACCACCGTAATGCGGACCGGTCTGACCGATCATGCTGATACACTCGATGGTGTTGATGTACAGGTTGAAGATGCACTGGATGATGTTGCGCGTCAGCTGGATCAGATCAACAACTTTATCGCTTCGGGTGTTGATGCGATTGTTGTGCAGCCGGTTGACACCTCGGCAACTCAGGCCATGAGTGATGCTGCTGAAGCGGCGGGTGTACCTCTGGTTTATGTCAATCGTCAACCCATCAATCTTGACACACTGCCTGACAATCAAGCGTTTGTTGCGTCCAATGAAATTGAAAGTGGCACACTTTCAGCGTTCGAAGCTTGCAAATTGTTGCGTGCTGCCGGTAAAGGTGGCGGTGCTCGCGGTTACATCATCATGGGCCAGCTGTCTAACCAGGCTGCGGTCCAGCGTACCAAAGATGTTGAAGACGTCGTTGGTATGGATATGTGCAACTTCATCGAAATCGTCGACAAGCAGACCTCTAACTGGCAGCGTGACCAGGCACAGGATCTGATGACC
>CALFCE010000067.1 GCA_937951215.1 uncultured Granulosicoccaceae bacterium | reverse complement strand
CTGGCCGTTGATCAACTGCCGGTTTTACTAAAGCCTGCCAAGGGGCGTTACGGGCTGACCGACTATGAAAAAGCGTTTTCTGCGGTGACAGCGACTGGTCAGGATATTTTTGAGTTGCGATCAATTGACCGTAAGGCAGGTGCCTTGCTCGTGGTACGCCCGGATCAGTTTGTCGCATCGGTGTTGTCAATCGACGACTATCAAACTTTGACTGACTTTTTTGCGCGCTTTATGACGGCTTGTGTTAAGCAGGACTAGTCTGTCGATTTTTAATGTTGTAAAGCAAGTGTTCAGACCGCGAGTGCCTACTCGCGGCCCATCAAGGTCAGAAACTCGTTGCGGGTGTTGATATCCGACCTGAATCTACCCAGCATCGCCGATGTAGTCATTGACGAATTTTGTTTTTCAACCCCCCTCATCATCATGCACATATGTTTTGCCTCGACGATTACACCGACACCCTTGCCATCTGTGACATCGTTGACAGCATCTGCGATCTGTTTGGTCAGGTTTTCCTGTATTTGCAATCGCCGGGCATACATTTCGACGATACGCGCAATCTTTGACAGACCGATAACTTTGGCGGTGGGTAGGTAGGCGACGTGACATTTACCGATAAAAGGCAGCATGTGATGTTCACACAGCGAATACAGTTCAATATTACGCACGATAACCATCTCATCACTATCTGATTCGAAGATCGCACCATTGACCACTTCATCCAGCGATTGCTCATAACCCTTGGTCAAAAACTTCATCGCTTTGGCCGCACGCTCGGGTGTGTCGCGAAGACCGTCGCGCTCGAGATCCTCACCCACGCCACCGAGAATCTCGCGATAAGCGTTAATCATGTCTGTCATTATCGGCGAATCCTGAAAAAGGCCGACTATACCAGCAATTGTGCCGCTTTGAGCGTGGCAGGAACGTGTATGAAGGGCAACAGTTCCGATCACTTCGAACCCGGACTCTGAAAGGCAGTTACATTGCGGGTTCAGCCTTTGTAAGAAACTGTTAATTGGCCTGAGCACCCTCTGTGTGGCCTTATTAACCGACACATGGCAAGAGTGAACTTCTGCGTCTGTTGATTCTCTTGGCGGTTGTTGGCCTGACTCACGGAAATGTGCTGAAGCGACGTCATTGGAGTGAAAAAGTGATACCAAACGGGTAACAAGACAAAATGTGAACCGATTGGCTTTATAATGGCAGGCTCGAGACACTTGATAATTCACTAAAAACGCAAACAGCCGTTATTTGTGAATAGGTTCAACTGATCGTCGGGCAAGATTGCCCGGCCCCCTGATTTACGGAGCGCTCTTCTATGTTGGGATTGATTTACTGGATAGCCACAGGACTGGTTGCCGCTTATCTGATAGCACGGCTACGCCCGGATCTTGTGACATCAACCGTGGTGGCTGCGATGGTACTGGTTGTGGCCTGGCGATACGGGTTTATGGCTGGAGCTATTGGCGTTGTGCTGACGCTGGCGGCCATTGCAGTCGGTGTTATTTTCAATGTTGAATCCATTCGTCGCAAGCTGGTCAGCCAGCCGTTGTTAAAGTACGTGCGAGCGGTGTTGCCACCCATGTCCGATACCGAACGCGATGCCATAGACGCGGGCACCGTCTGGTGGGAGGCTGAGCTGTTTCGTGGTGCACCGGATTGGGACAAGCTGGTTTCGTATCCGGAAGCAACGTTGAGCGCGGAAGAACAGGCCTTTGTCGATGGCCCCACCGAAGAGCTGTGCAGCATGCTCGATGACTGGGAGATTACCTGGGAACTGAACGATCTTCCCCCCGAGGTATGGTCTTACATCAAAGAGCAGCGTTTTCTGGGCATGGTTATACCCAAAGAATACGGAGGTCTGGGTTTCTCGGCACTGGGCCATTCAGAAGTAGTAATGAAACTGTCGACTCGCAGCGTGAGTGGTGGCGTCAGTGTGATGGTACCCAACTCGTTGGGACCGGCTGAACTATTGTTGCACTACGGTACCGAAGAGCAGAAAAACCACTATCTACCGCGCCTTGCCCGCGGTGAAGAAATCCCCTGTTTTGCCTTGACCGGTCCCACGTCAGGCTCAGACGCCGGTGCCATGCCTGACTACGGCGTGGTATGCAAAGGGCAGTATCAGGGGAAAGAAGTATTGGGTCTGAGGGTCAATTGGGAAAAGCGCTACATCACTCTGGGACCAATCGCGACCATTCTCGGTCTCGCCTTTCGTGCTTACGACCCTGATCATCTGCTGGGTGACGAGGAAGATCTGGGTATCACCTGTGCACTGATACCGACTGACACTGATGGTGTTGAAATCGGTCGGCGTCACTTCCCGCTGAATCACGCGTTTATGAACGGCCCCAACAGCGGAAAGGATGTTTTTGTGCCGATGGAATGGATCATTGGCGGTCAACCCATGCTTGGCAAGGGCTGGCGCATGCTGATGGATTCCCTGTCGGTAGGTCGTGGTATTTCGCTACCGTCTTCCGGTGTAGCGTCGGGTAAATCATCCTCGCGGTTTGTAGGTGCTTATGCGCGCATCCGTCATCAATTCAATTTGCCGATTGGCAAGTTTGAAGGTATTCAGGAAGCCCTGGGCCGTATTGCCGGCCTGACCTACATCATGGATTCTGGCAGGCGCCTGACCTGTGCTGCCATCGATGAAGGTGAAAAACCTTCGGTGGTGTCGGGTATTTTGAAATACTACAACACCGAAAGCATGCGTACCGTGATGAACGACTCCATGGATATTGTCGGAGGAAAGGGTATCTGTATGGGGCCGAACAATTTTGTCGGCCGGCCTTATCAGGGTGTACCGGTTGGTATTACGGTAGAGGGTGCGAATATATTGACCCGCAGCATGATTGTCTTCGGACAAGGTGCGATGCGTTGTCATCCCTACCTCGTTGACGAAATCAATGCGGCATCGAATCCGGATGCGGGGCAAGCTATCGAGGACTTCGACAAGGCCCTGATGGGACATATTGGCTATGGTATCCAGAACGGAGCCCGTTCCCTGTTTCATGGCCTGACCAAAGGTCGTTTCGCACGTTCACCAGTGACAGGCCACCATGCGAAGTACTACCGCAGGTTGTCTCGTATGAGCGCGGCTTACTCGTTCCTGTCTGATTTCGCGATGCTGTTTTTAGGTGGTGCACTGAAGCGCAAGGAAATGTTGTCTGGCCGTTTTGCTGATGGCCTGGTCTACATGTACATGGCGTCTGCAGTACTCAAACGATATGAAGATACGGGTCGCCCGGAAGCAGACAGACCGTTGATGGAGTGGTCTGTGCGCCATTGCCTTTTCAATGTGCAAATTGCGCTCGATCAAATCCTGCGCAACTTCCCCAATACATTTGTCGGCTTGCTGCTGCGCGGGATCGTGTTTCCGCTGGGTCGCCGCTATCGTACACCCAATGACAAATTGACACGCCAATCTGCCGAGTTACTGCTGAGTCCGTCCGAGGCACGCGATCGATTGACTTCCGGCACCTATATCAACCAGCAGCCAGATGATGTGACCGGCAGTATTGAATATGCGTTTCACCGGGTTATCGAAGCAGATCCTGCCAGAAGAAAACTCAAGGCTTCTCGCGAGCAGCGGCCGTATGAACTTGATTATGAGGGCTGGATGGCCAAGCTTGTTTCAAGCCAGGTGCTGACGCAGGAAGAGGCTGATTTATTGATCAAGGCTGAAGATGCGACTCACCGGGTCATCATGGTTGATGACTTCCCCAACGACTTCCGTCAAGGGGCTGCACCCGGTCATGAAGAAGAGAGTTATATCCGGATGGGAGCTGCCAGCTAGATTAGCTGGCAGGCTGACCGACTTGGGTAAGGCTTACTTACCCAGCAGCTCTTGCTTCAGGGAATCCTGAGCTGGCTTGTCTGATAACCAGATACCAAACAGGGCCTGTTTGAAAGGCAGGCCCTCTATTGTATCGAGCAGCTCTTCACCCTGATACACCTCGGTACCCGCTCCTGGCTTGTAGTTCAATGTCAACTCGGCATTCTTGCCGATATCGCCAGACATCAATCCCATTAGCTGATCAATGCCACTTTGTATCGGTGCTGTTTCGCCATTGGTGGCATTGCTGAAACCATCCAGCAATGCTTTTTTCATCCGCTTGGCATTCAACATATTGGATGTGACGTACAGTCTGATGGCCATTGGTTCGTCGGCACTGATGACTTCTTGCGGGTCCTCTATCTTCCGTGTCAGGTAAAGGCCGGCAACGTAGACCTTGATAACCAGTCTGGTACGCGGGCCAGCGCCGTTCAATACCAGTTGTTCATCACCATAAGTAACAGCATCAGCGATATTAATACCACTAACCGTTTTTCCCTGCACCAGCGCAGGGGTTAGCAGACTCATACCCAGCAGGCAAAGCACTGCCGTTATTTGTTTGATATTCATGCAAACTCCGGGGTATCGCGCCCGGCAGAATCGCCGGGCGGTTGATCGTAGAGGTAGCTTAGGGCGCAGGTGGCGCTTGGAGTATTGAGGAATCTCCGACCGGCATGGACTGTCCCTGGCTGGCCGCAAAAGTCACCATCTGTGTCTGCAGCTCGGCATTGGCCGGGTCTTCAGGATCGAGTATCGCACCGTGCGTGCCCGGTATGAATTGCACCCAGCTGTCACCGCTTGATGACTGGTTCACGATCGGCAACGGCATGCTGGCAGCCAGCGGCACAGTACCGGACAGGGGTGCTCCCGGAACCGTTCCCAGGACCACTTGATCATCGAGCATTTGCGTTAAATGCACCGGTACATTGGCACCGGTTCTTGCCGCATGGTTGATCGGGTCAGCTGAATCCAGCAGCGTTTGAGTCGCATTCAGGAATTGTTGCCCGCGAGGGCTGTTCAGCTCGACGCCTGAGGCCAGCAGGCCATCAGCGATATCTCCACCAAATCTGGGCGAGGCTGCCAAAAGCCTTGCAACACCACCGCCGGGACTGGCAAGAGTGGCACTTTTAAAGGTGTTGTCAAAAGCAAGCATGGTCGAGCCGACAATACCGCCGAGCGAATGACCGACAAAAGCTTTGCGATTGCCATCGATGCCTTCAAGGTTGCCAACACTGGCGCTCAAAACCCAAAGATCAGCAATACCCTGACGCAAGTTATCACGCGAATTCAGCAGATTTCTCAGGTTGTAAAAATAATCCCCTGACTCATCAATCACACCGTCGGGCATGGGATTGCCACTTTCATCAAACGGGGCAAGATCAAGATCAAAGGTACGTTCCAGTCCTTCAAGGTACAAGGGAATGGAGGTATCAACCACGCCATGCAGTGGCAAATCGATAGCTATGACGGCAAAGCCTGCTGCAGCAAAGCGATCAGCCACTGCCAGCATGTCCAAACGATTGCGGGTAATCCCGTGTTGAAAGATCGCAATCGGCCATCCTTCAGGCGGTTGCGCGACCCCGGTAGCAGCCGTTGCTGTAGCGTTAGGCACAGTCATCAACACCGGTATGGTTTCAGTGCTTTTTGCCTCTGGTAGCGGGCTGAGGCGGGTGACGTTGCTGCCGGTTGCAGTCGTCCAGAACCCTTGCAGTGCGCCAAGCGGGTTTTCAGGTGTGCTGGCCGCAAGGTAATAAGGCACATCCAATGTTCCCACCATAATGTCTGCCAGACCACCAGGTGAGGTTTCGCCCGGTATGGCCTGGACGTTCAAGGTGGAAGCCGTGCTGTTGTCTTTCACCGCCTGTAAAACCGGCGTGGTTGACTGCGTGCGGAAAGACCAGATCATGGTGACCGTGTCCGGGTCAATCCCTTGCTGTTGAGCCGCCACTTGCAGCATGTTCAGAGTGGCCAGCCGAATCCCTTCAAGCTGAGGGTTGGCAAAACTGTTTTCAACGTCAGCCAACAACCTGAAGGTGGTGCTGCGCCCCATCGGATTTTCTCTGATGTCTCTGATTTCGTTATTCAGTACCACCATGTAGTCGGTGCTTTCTTTCAATGGGC
>CALFCE010000066.1 GCA_937951215.1 uncultured Granulosicoccaceae bacterium | reverse complement strand
TTTTGGCAAAGTCCACCAGATCATGCTGCTGTAAGGCAGTATCAATTTTATCCTTTGCATCGGGACGCGATATTCCCTGAAGAGCGGCCGCATACGACAGGTTCTGCTGTACGGTCAGATCCATATCCAGTGTTGAGCGTTGGAAAACAACCCCCATACCGGCAAGCGCGGATAATGTTTGTTCCCGCAGATCATGGCCCACCACTGTGACCGAACCACTATGCGCCGCATAAAGACCCGTGATAATCGAGAACAAGGTCGACTTGCCTGCTCCGTTGGCTCCGAGCAGAGCAACAAAATGACCCTCGGGTACCTGCAAGCTGACGCCTTTAAGGGCCAATGAGCGGGCACTCGCCGCTGCAGCTTTCCCTTGATAACTGAACACAAGATCCAGCACGTCCAGTACCGGCTTCGACGAAATCGGATCATTCACAATGGCGCATGCCTTAGATCATCCAGTTGCCGTACATAGTTGCTGATCACTGCATCCGAGCGCTCTTCCCGGGGTGTTGAAATATCGACATCGGCTACAACCCGGGTAGGTCTTTCACTTAACAGCAATACATTGTCCGCCAACTCCACGGCTTCACGCAGGTTGTGGGTCACCATCAGGGCTGTGGTTGGCCGTGCACACCAAACCGCCATCAGCAACTTCCGCAGACGACCAGCGGTGTCGTCGTCGAGAGAAACAAAGGGTTCATCCAGAATCAACAATTCCGGTTCCAGCGCAAACGCGCGAGCCAGCGCGACCCGGCGGGCCAAGCCAAGCGATAGTTCAGTTGGATAGAACTGCAACAGGTCCTGCAGACCGAGCTCCTGGTAGAGATCCTGAATTTGAGATTCACCCACTTCTACCGGCAGGCACAACAACACATTTTGCTCAACCGTACGCCACGGTAACAGACGGGGTTCCTGGAATACGGCCGCAACGCGACCACGACCGGCGATGGATACGGTGCCCTGATAGTCTGTGTCCAGACCCAGAATAACTCTTAAGGTGGAAGTCTTACCGCATCCCGAAGGGCCGACGACGCAAGTGAAAGAACCCGCCGGTACCTGAAACTGCAAGCCCTCGATTGCTTTCAGGACTTCACCATTAGCAGTGTCGAATGACTTCTGATCTATGCAAACGTCAAGCACGTTGACCCCGCCAACGGGTGATCGATTTTTCAAAACGCTGCAGAAACAGAAATTCTACTGCCAGCATAATGGCTACAAACGCCAGCGTGTAGGCCAGAATGGTTGCCACATCAAACAACTGAAAGTACAGGTGAATCTGGAAGCCAACACCGTTGGATCGTCCCAACAGCTCAACCACCAATACGATTTTCCAGATCAGGGAGATTCCGGAGCGCGTTGCTGCCGCGACAAAAGGCTGCAATTGAGGCAGAACAACATGACGCAACTTTTTTAGCTTGGAAAACTTGTAGACGCGTGCCATTTCAGCCAAATCCGCGTCCAGAGCCCGGGCACCTTCGCGCAGGGTAACAACCACATTGGGAATTTTGTTGACCGCGACTGCACCGACAGCTGCAACCTCGTTCAAACCAAACCAGATGTAGGCCAGCACGATCACAACCAACGCCGGGATATTCAGGAACAGAATCAACCACGGATCAAAAAAATGATTAAGGCGATTGCTCATACCCAGCGCGATACCAATCGCCGAACCAATGAACATGGCAACCACAAATGCCGCGATAACCCGCAGCAGCGTCATCCCAAGGTGATAAAAAAGCTCTCCGGTGCCGGCTTCACGCCAGAGTGCGTCGACCACGGCCAGAGGGTCAGGTAATCCTCTCGACTGAGATATCTCCGCTGCTACGGCCCAGATAACCAGCAGGCCGAGTAGCGAGACAGCCCAAAGATAGGGCTTTCCGTTACCCTGCCTTCCACCCGGTGAAGACGTCACTCAGCAAGCTTTGGCCAGTAGGTTCCGTCAACCATAGTAGGCGAATCGCCAACCAGTTTGCTGCCACCGAGTTCGGCGAGAATGCCGTAGACCGTAGCGGCGTCCGTGATTTCTTCAGCAATAGCTCGACCCGGTATTCCTTCGCGGAAACGATCACGCAAGACATCACGTGCTTCGGGCTTGTCTTTGATCGCACCGGATTCACCTAGGCGCACCCACTCTTCGTCAGAGTCATTTAATAAAGCCTTGGTTGCACGTGAGGCTTTGACAAAACCCATCGCAGCTTCGGGATTTTCCTCAGCCCATTTGTTGCTGAAGACATAGCCGATAGCAGATACATCACCGCTTGCACCCAGCGCCGCAGCAGCTTCAGCTGCACTAACCAGACGCTTGAAACCAACCGCTTCAAGACGTGCGCAGTAATGCCAGAAATTCAGCATCGCTGTTAATTCTCCTTCACGGGTTTTTTCGGCGAGTAACGGCGGCGCACCAAACACAATTTCATTTTCGGCAGCGAGGTCCAGACCATGTTCCTGCTTGGCCATGCCTTGCAATAGCAACCAGCTTTTGTCGAGCGGGCCACCTGCCACTCCGATTTTCTGACCTTTCAATTCAGCCAGCGAACTGATCGGTGAATCTCCCGGAACCATGATCGCCCCAACCGAAGACGAATAAGGTACAAAGGTCAGGTCCTGTCCGGACGCCCGCTGTCGCGAGACCCATAACCAGTCAGAAACAATAACGTCGACTTCACCACCCTGCAAAGCGATCTTGGTTGCATCACCGCTGGCAAACGGTACGACGGCAGCTTCGATGCCATTGGCCGCATCCAGTCCATTGGCTTTCATCGACTTGAGTTCCCAGTTGACGGTGCCGTACTTCAGTAGCCCAACCTTGACCTTGTCGGCAGCACCCACAACTGATGTCATCAAGACGAGTACACATACACCGAACCACTGTTTAATTGTTATCTTGCTCATGCCTTTCTCTCTTGTACGTTGATTGATCGCAGCCGATGAATCGCGGCCCGGGCACTAAGTGACAAGCCCCGGCACCTGCCTCTACAATGGACTATAGTGCAAGTTTCCACCGTAACAGCTGATATTACAGCAACTAAAAACCAAGTAAACCCAAACTCGAAGCAAGCTCATGATCGGATGGACTGTTTGGGGCAATCCGGCGATCAAGCGGATTTGACGGGACAAATGTCGCCATGCAACCTGCCAGACCTAATACGAAAGTAGTATTGCATCAAAGTTGAAAATCCAGTGTTCGACTAAGGGAAAACTGCGAATCAATAGGATTCTGGCCATATGGCGCGACTGAATAGGCCTCCATCCACACCCAGAGTCTGACCGGTGATAAAGCCTGCGCGGTCATCGGCCAGCAACAGCACCGCATCAGCAACATCGGTGGGCTGGCCAATGCGCCCCAAAGGCGTCAAATGACTCCAGCTTTTACCGTAGTCTCCGGTCTCGTTCGCAGTACGTTCAGTAGCGATGGCCCCC
>CALFCE010000065.1 GCA_937951215.1 uncultured Granulosicoccaceae bacterium | reverse complement strand
TCTCATGATTGAAACCGGTGGGTTTTCCAGTACCGAATTACCTAAAAAGCTTTACCAAAACCCGGTTTGGCTTCGGTTTAACGTGACATCAGTAGAACAGTCTGCTGAAAAACTATCTCTGAAAGGGGTGGATGTGACCATTCGCAGAGAACCCTGGGGGACCGTCGGAGACTTTATGGACCCAGACGGAAACATGTGTACTCTAAGAGAGGAGCGTGCTGGAGGGCTCGCGCATTGGTGTGCTGCCTAATCATCCCAAACCACCCTGAACCCCATGTGTGTGGTTGCACTATCCATAGTGTTGGCAATGCGTGCAGCGATTCGATACCTGTGGCAATAGCTTTTATGGCACAGAAACGAACCTCCCTTGGCTAGTTTCATCGCATTTTGCTCGACGGAATGGGTGGCCGCATGGCTGCTGGATTGAGGTTTGGCAGGTTGAGATGAGACTCGAAATGTATCGGCAGTCCAGTCCCACACATTTCCTACCATGTTGTGCAAACCATAGCCGTTCGGCTCAAATGAAATGGCTGGTGCTGTAGTGTCGTAGCCATCGATGATCGTGTTGGTCCGGGGAAATCGCCCTTGCCAGATATTGCAAAAGATATTCTCGGCATCATCGGGTTCCGCATCGCCCCAGGGATAGCGCACATCCCCCAGCCCTCCCCGTGCTGCATGCTCCCACTCCAACTCTGTCGGCAAGCGTCCGCCAACCCACGAGGCATAGGCCGTGGCATCGTTCCAGGAAACATGCACGACCGGATGGTCAGGCAGCTCATTGACCAGGCCGCACTCCGGCCCGGTAATACGCTGCCAGCAAGCACCATTGACCCGACGCCACCACGGTGATCCGGGCACGCTTTGAGTTTCACCAACAGAGTCGGGTATCTGGCTCCAGAAAACAAAGGACCACCCCAAATGCTCGGCCTCAGTGACATAAGCAGTGTCGGCAACAAAGGCCGCAAACTCGGCATTGGTAATCGAACCCGTTGACATGGACAGCGATCGAACCTTCCCTTTGCGCAACGGCCCTTCACCATCGCTGCGAATCAGCGGTCTGGATGTGCCCAGCAAACCCATACCACTCGGGATGGCGTTACGAGCTGGTTTTTCAGCTGTGGAAGATGCTTGAAAATGACCGGAACTAAAGTCGGCCCGACTTGATTTTTTGGGCTGGCAGCATGTCATTCAGAACTCCTGCATGGTGCTTGGCCGATGTTGGAAGTAGAGCGTTTTGTACACTGGCAAAGTAATATCAAACTCGGCGAATGCCCTGATCGTCACCTTGTCCCTTCTCGGTGCTGGCCTTTTGCCGGCTTGCCCGGTGGCACCATCATGGCTTGTTCGCCCTTTCTGCATGCTTCCGTAAATCCCTGTGTTTTAAGGCTACTCTCCAGTCTCCATTTTAAAATTTCATTGATCATCCAGGCACGTTTCTCGGCATAGGCACTGTCATCCCACAGATTATTTTTTTCCTGTGGATCCTTGTCGAGATCAAATAGCTGGCCATCACTCGAATCGACAAAGTGAACAAGCTTCATCGAGCCATCTCTGATCATCGTCATAAATCGAGTACCCGTTAGCAATGCATCATTGGAATGCTCTGCATAGACGCGCTGTCGAACAGATTCAACACTTTCGCTAAGGTAAGGTTGCAGCGCAGTTGCCTCCATCCACAGCGGTGTTTCAATACCAGCGTATTCAAGAATGGTTGGACCCAAGTCAAACAGCGCAACAAGATCCTCCACCCGCCGGCCTTCGGCTATCTGTCCAGGCCAGGAAATTATCGCTGGTACCCGAACCGTGGGATCGTACATATTCCATTTTTGCGAATGCCCATGATCGCCCAGACAATCTCCATGGTCCGACGTGAATATCACGATTGTGTTATCAAGCACGCCACGATCTTCCAGAGCTTCAAGAATATCGCCTACCTGCTTGTCGATCATCGTTACATTGGCATAGTAGTGAGCGCGTTGCCGCCTCGACTGCTCTGGAGAAGGATCTTCGAGATGTACAATCCCATCGGCATCTTCACCGAGATGAAACCTGCGTAGCTCCTGCAATGCTTCGGGTTGAGAGTCGGTATCGGGCGGTATCGGATCGGGTAAATCTTTATCCGCATACATATCCAGATATTCCTGGGTCGGGTCGTAAGGTGGATGCGGACCGGGCAAGCCCACTTGCAGAAAAAACGGATCAGTTCCAGGGTAACGATCCAGCCACCAGGTAGCCATTTCACCCACAAAGACATCCGGGTGCAGGATTTCATCATGCTCCCAAACCCAGGCACCCAGCAGTTCGTCGTAGTCGGGCCGTTTTCGTTGAGAAACCCGGGAAGGTTTTTGCAAACCCCGTAAAAAATAGGCCTTGTCCCAGTTGTCCAGATAAAAAGGCAGATTCGGGTGATCGCGATCCTTGTTCTCGACAACATGCCGTTCGTGAAATCCAAATGGCCCCTCCACTGGCATGGTGTGCATTTTTCCAACGTTGACGGTGTGATAACCACCCTCAGCCAGGTCTTTTACCCAGCAGTAGTTCCATGGTTCATCATTTCGGAAAACGCCATTGGTGTGAGGATACACGCCGCTAAACAGCGAGGCTCGAGAGGGTGCACACGATGGCGCGGTAATATACATGTTTTCAAACGCTGTGCCCTGACGAGTCAACCTGTCAAGGTTTGGAGTGATCATATGATCAAAACCCATTGCAGCTATGGTGTCGTAGCGCTGCTGATCAGTGATGATAAAAACAATATTGGGACGATCTGCCATAGTGTTCCTTGTTTAACCTTTTACCGCGCCAGAGAGTGATTGAACAATATATCGATTTGCAATGACCATCAAAGGCAAAATAGGTAAGGTCAGCGCAATACTGGCAACGGCGATCGAGCCCCAGTCAACACTGTCGTAGGATATGAAATTCATCACAGCCACGGGTGCCGTCACTGTCGACGAGCGCGTGATGATCAATGCGTAAAAGAAGTCATTCCAGACAATCAAAAAACCCAGAATGGCCGCTGCAACTGCCCCGGGCCGGGCCGCTGGAAGCGCTACCAGCAGGAAAGCCTTTCCGAGAGATGCCCCATCCATAATGGCCGCTTCAATTAGCTCATCCGGTACTTGTGCAAAGGAGTTCCACATCGACCAGACGATCAGTGGCAACGTCAATGTCATATAAGCCATGATCAATCCGAAATAGGAGTCGATCAAGCCAGCGTTCACATACAGTAAAAACAAGGGTATGACAAAACCCACCGGCGGAGCCATACGCAATAGCAGTAACAACCACGATGCGTAGAACTTCCCGGACAAGCGCGATTTGGCCAGAGCAAAACCTGCTGGCACGCCTACTATCATCGCAAGCAAGGTGGAAAGACCTGCACAGATAAAACTGTTTAACAGCGCTTTCGGAAAATCGGAACGAGTAATCCCCAAGTAGTTATCCAGTGTCACAGCCAGTGGGCTTTTCCAAAAAGCTTCAAACATCACCGACTGCTCTCGGAAAGACATGATCAGTACCCATACCGTAGGCAGAGCTGCAAAAAACAGCAGTACCCACATCATGCCGAAACCAAATACTCTTTTAACGCGAAATGACCGTGTATTGTCTATCACGATGTCACCCGCTGGTTAAGTTTCGCAACATAAAAACTGATAAATGCAGCAACAACAAAGAGCGTCACGGCAATAGCGGCACCGTAGGCCACATTCGAATTCTGGAAGGTCTGTATGTAGGCATAGTAGTTGGTCGCTTGCGTTGATCTGCCCGGGCCACCTTTGGTCATGACAAAAATCATCGGAAAATGTTTAAGCGAGTCGATAAACCGAAACAAGGTCACCATCAAAAATGCAGGGATCAGCAACGGTAGTGTGATGTAGAAAAATGTCTTGACCCGAGTGGCACCATCCAGTGCGGCAGCTTCCTCGAGATCGGGGGATATTCCTTGCAATGCAGCCAATATAATCAGCATTGTGAACGGGAAATTGGTCCAGGTGTCAGCCATCACTATGGCAAACAAAGCGCCATTTTTGGTCGTTAGAAACGATGGTACGGTGATTCCGAAAATATCGAAAAAGGCGTTGATCGGCGATAAAGTTGGTGTAAACAATGACAACCAGATCAATGCCACAGCGACGTGGGGTACGGCGTAAGGCAGTAAAAAGAGCACCCGCCCCAAACGCCACCTACCAACAATTTTGCTCAAACCGACAGCTATGGCTGCACCGATCAAAACCTGGGTAGCCACGCCGAAAAAAGACAAAATCGCCATCGCATAGACCGAGTTCATCAACCGCTTGTCTGATGCCAGACGTACGAAATTCTTGAGGCCGAACTCCCAATTGGTACCGCGCAGCAAGTGATAGTCGCTAAATGACAGCGCTAACATGCCAGCCAGCGGGATGATGGCAAAGAGACCAACCGCAAACACTGCCGGCAACATCATCCTGCGATAGCCACCCTCCAATTCTGCAGTAGCGCGCCCTCGCGTTTTCAGGTGAGTTGAAGAGGTCATTATAAAATAGTGCTAAAAAAAGCCCGGCATGTACCCATACCGGGCGTTCAACACGGTCCAGACTGTTATCTAGTTACCGAGAATATCCCGCATTTCCTGCTCGGCTGCTTCCAAAGCCTCTTCGGGAGAACTCAAGCCGTTCAGAGCCGCGTTGATGTTCTCACCAATCGCCTGCCCGAGAGCTGGCCACTCAGGGAGCAGCGGACGGTAGTGGCCGATTGCCAGATTTAGCGCTTCTGCCTGCACGGTCAGGAAATCAGGATGTACCTTTGAATACTTGGCAACGACTTCCTCGTTTTGCGCCACCGGTTGGGTGGTGAAATTGGAAAAGGGTTGGGCCAAGGCTATCTTGGTCATGGTTTCAGTGCTGACAGCCCATTCAATGAATTTTGCTGATAGTTCCGGATTTTTTGCCGATGCAGGAATACCCAGCCCATGCACCGCAATCGCTGGAGATCGGCCAGCGGGACCGGCTGGTGGCAAGGTGATGCCGGTTTTGTCGGCAAACTTGCTTTTCTCCGGATCAACCAACGATGCAGCTATCCCGGTTCCTTCCACTGCGAAAGCAATCTGACCATTTTGAGCAGCCGCCTGAACTTCCGCAAAGTTAAAATTACCCGCACCTTGCGGCCCGTAGTCATTCAGGAGCTTCATGTAAACGTTCAGTGCTTCGAGCGTTTCAGGTGAATTTATAGCTGGAGTCAAATCGCCTCCGGTGTAGTCTTCAAAGAACTTGCCACCGTAGGCACGCATCACCATCGGGAAAATAAACATGTTAAAGCCCTGGCCTGGTACGGCGCGCATGGCTATGGCGGCGGTGTCATCGTTGTGAATTTTGGCCGCAACAGAAAGCATATCTTCCCAGGTTTGTGGGACTTCAACGCCGGCCTCTTCAAGAATATCTTTTCGATAGGTCATCAAACCCGTCGCTGCCATATACGGCACTGCCCACTGCTCGCCATTTATCTTGTAGGCATCCAGAGGGCCCGCCATGATGTCTGACTTCACGGCCATCGCATCGACCTCTGCCGTGATTGGCTTCAACCAGCCAGCTGACACCCAGCGCTGCACCTGGATAACCGGTGTATGCACGACATCGATATCACCTGACTTACCGGTAAAGGACAGGGTAATACGATTTTCAAAAACATCCTGGCCGATGACATCTATATTGGCTTTGATGCCAGTCTTGGCCTCAAAATCATCTGCCAGCGCTGCCAGACCCTTGGTGTAGGGCATCCCGAACATAACGACGTTGAGTTCATCTGCAGCATTTACGACTGACGATGTGCTGACAACACCCGCCAATACGGTTGCTGAAAACAGTGTTGATAAAAATTTCTTCATAAGTTTTTCTCCCCTCCAAAAGGTCAATTCGATAATGGGCTATCCGCCCCGTTGTGGCAAAACGTGGTGCTTGGGCCGCAATCGGTATGCAGCGTTTTCGGTTTTGACGAGCTCAGCCAGCCCTTCACGAGCCTCAAGGAGCGCATCACGATAACGACGTACTATTTTTTTCTCATCACTCAGATCAGTAACCGGCTCTGCAAGAGTCAGCAAGTGGAGAAATTTCCCATCGGGATCTTCAATCACTGTGGCGAATCGGCGAATGCCCATATGATTACCCTCAAGATCCGCGGCAAAAGCCTGTTCCCGCATCGCTTTCAGCTTTTGTTTTACCTTTGCTTCCGACAGCCAACGGGTTTTTTGATCAGCGTCGCGAACCGTCGCGAAAAAGCCATCCGAGTAGAAACCTGCTTGAAATTCTTCATCGCCAAGTCGGCTCAAATACAACTGCGACAGCGCATCCAACTCATAAAGCGAGCGACGAAAACCAACGTTGGCACGTATCAGAACATCGGGATCGGGGTGATCTGTTTTTGAATGCCATAACAATTCGTGCCCTGCCACCACCACAACTTCGGCTGAAATACCCAACTGCCTGGACAAGGCGTGCATGGTGTCATCCAGCTTGGCAAGATAGGTTTCAGACATGGGTACATTGCGTTCCAGTCGAAAATTTCTAACGCAATATTTTTCACTGGTGCGAAAAAGATAACCCCAATCTGACAAGGTTTTGATAATGCGATTCAGCGTCGACGGCGATAGGCCGCAATCACGAGCGATATCTACCTGCTTTATCGGGCCAGGACCGGCTGCCATGACGTACTCCAGTACCTGTAGAGTACGAGCGGTCGGGCTCATCGGCTGGACGTCAGATTTGAGCGCTCTATTTTCCATATATGAAATTTAAGATGCCATATATGGAATTTTCCGTCAACGCTTATCGGGACTTTTTCGGTTGGTGTCGGTGCGTGCTACCACTCCCGGACCCTGGGCTGGGTCCGGTCCTCTGCTTCTGCCATGGCATCGAGTAGCTTGAGTTTTAGTCGTTGGCGAACTGCCTTATGGCCGGGGTCGTGAAACAAGTTGTACAGTTCATGAGGATCGGAAGCTAAATCATAAAGCTCGCCATCGCGCTGGCCACCGGTGGCTGGCGCGCCATGCCAGATAATAAGCTTCCAATGCTCATGTCTAAGCATGGTGGTCATGATTTGCGGATCGGTAGTGAATCCGGAATCCCGATATTCACTCAATGCCCAATTTCGCCAATGAGGGTTTTCACCACTCATTAAAGGGAGAAGTGATTCGCCCTGAACACCTTTGCCCCTCGAGCAGGACGCAGCATCGAGAAATGTTGCCGGAAGGTCAATCCACTGCACCAGTTGATCGATGTGCTGTGCGGGTTCCAATCGAGATGGCCATCGGGCAATCAATGGCACTTGGGTTAAATCATCATACAGTTGTGGGCCTTTTAACAATTGCTGATGGTTGCCCAGCATTTCGCCGTGATCGGATGTAAATACGACCAGCGTATCTTGCGCAAGCCCGGCCTCCTCCAAAGCCTGCAGCATACGACCAACCTCATAATCTACCAGCGCAATCATCGCCCAGTATTGAGCCCTGATTTCACGAATCTCAGCTTCAGTGTAATCCTGAAAGCCGGGAGCAACACCCGCATAGCTGGTTTTTGAATAGAACGTTTGCTCACTCGGTTTATTGCTCAGCTCATCATCTCGTGTATGAGGTGCCGGAATCGCAGCGGAGTCGATGAGATCACGAAACTCCTGAGGTGCACCAAACGAGTGATGCGGATCAAAAAAGTT
>CALFCE010000064.1 GCA_937951215.1 uncultured Granulosicoccaceae bacterium | reverse complement strand
CAGGCTCTGGTTCTGGCTCTGGTTCTGGCTCTGGTTCAAGCTCTGGTTCAGGCTCTGGTTCAGGCTCTGGTTCTGGTTCTGGTTCTGGTTCTGGCTCGGGTTCTGGCTCGGGTTCTGGCTCTGGTTCTGGTTCGGGTTCTGGCTCGGGTTCTGGCTCGGGTTCTGGCTCTGGTTCGGGTTCGGGTTCTGGCTCGGGTTCTGGCAGCGATTGAACCTCCGCGAACATTTCAAGGTTTAAGGGCTGGCTTGCAGAGACGGCGGAACCGGCCGGCTGTTTGTTATCCTGACTGGCGTACCAATACCAGCCAATAACACCAGCATGGAGAATCAGGGAAATTAATAATCCGGCAATGCGACCGATCAACGGGACTCTTCCACCGTATCCGTACCAGAGCTTTCACCTGCACCCTTGCCCGTTTTTTCGGTGAGTACTGATACGTTTTCGAGATTGAGCTGTTTAAGCAAATCAATCACTGTAATAAACGTGTTGAAGGGGACGGTCTCATCAATTCTCAGTAGTACCGCCTGGCTGGCGTCAACCGTCTTCAGGCTGGTTTCCAGTGCTTCAATGCTGGTGGCTTTGCCATCAAGGAAAAGGGTCTGCTGTCGATCAATGGCAATTTCAACCGATTCCTGGTTGGAGTTGCCACCATCGCTGCGGGCTTCAGGCAAATCAATCTCAAGCTGACCATTGCTGATAAAAGTCGCGGTTGTCAGCACAATGGCCAGCAACACCAACATGATATCGATAAACGGTATGACGTTGATGCTGTCAAATTTTTTCATGATATCGAGCTACCCGTCGACTAGCGACGCGCTTGTGTTCTGCCAGCACCTGGCAAGTTGCGGGTTGCTTCACCGGACATCGTCTGTCTTGTCTGGCGCGCTACTTGTTGGTCACGCGCGATTTTCCATCGTGACATCAGCGTCTCGGCTTTGGCTGTCAGTGCGTTGTAGAACATCATCGCCGGTATCGCGACCAACAGACCAAGAGCGGTTGCCTTGAGCGCAAGCGATAAACCGACCATGACCGACTGCGTGTCGATTTGTCCGGATTGTCCAATGTCGTAAAAAGTCAACATTATGCCGAACACCGTTCCCAGGAGCCCAACATACGGGGCATTTGATGCAATCGATGCGATCATGGTCAAGCCACGATTAAGGTCTATTCGCAAACTCTCGGGGTGGGCATATCGGGTGACATCAATTCTGCTGTAGTAAATAAACCGCTCTATGGTGTAGGCGAGAGCCAGAAAGCTCATCAGGCCCAGCACCGCAAACACAGCGATATCGAGGTAATTCTTTAACAACTCCATGCGGAGCTTCTCCTGTCAGTACTGATTAACACCGGGGCTGAAATTGTCTTTTAAAATTCGGCCTTGAAACCGAGAGCAACAATCGGTGGCAGTTGTTCGCTTTCCTCGCGCTCCGAATAATCCGCATTGTACTCGTAGTAGGATACATTTTTGGACCCCAAAGCATTCAAAAGCTCAATATAGGTACTGAAGGTGCGACCCTTGGAGCGTTTGACTGTACGATCCAGACGCAGATCAAGTCGACGGTAGTCGGGGAAGCGTTCGCTGTTGAGGGCACCGTACTGCGGGATGAAAAAACCGTCGATTTCTTCATCTGGAGTCGAACCTGTCACTGGCGTGAAGAGTGCTCCGCTGTGCATCCAGAATTTGGCACCGATACGCCATTTGTCGCTTAGCTTGTAGCTTGTCACCAATGAGGCGTTGAATGGCTGATCAAATTCAAAATCGAACTTTTCTCCGGTCCGCTTATTGGTCCTGGTGGATCCAGATACCGAGAGTGACAGCCAACCTGAGAACCTGTCGGTCAGGTCTTTTCTGATCAGCGTATCAAAACCGATGGTTTCGCCCTCGCCGTTGTTTGCATAGCGGTTGGCTTCGTCACCAGTGACTAATTGGTCCAACTGCTTGTAGTACACCTCGGATTTGATATTCCAGCCATCGCCGAATTCTTTGTACACACCTGCTACTGCTTGAACTGATTCGATGTAGTCGAGATCCGGGTTACCAAGTTCGTCATCGAACTGATCAAAGTAGGGTAGTTGATGGTAAATACCCGCGCCGGCACTTAGCACCAGACTGTCGGAGACGGCGTATTCAAGCGCAACTCTGGGTTCAACAAAACTCTTGTCCAGCGCATTGTCTGATTGCAGACTGATACCCGGAAACAGTGTCAGTTTGTCCGTGACATACCAATTATCTTTTACAAAAAAATTCAGGAATGTCGCGTTATCATCAATGTTGACTGCGATACGTTCGGCTTCTGTTAATGTACAGTCCGGTTCAAATTCGGTGCAGAGCGGAACGTTGAAGTCCAGGTCTACCTCGTAGTCGTTGTAGGCTACTCTGCCACCGATGCTGAGATCATGGTTGTCAGCCAGGGTCATATCAAGTTGTGCTCTGGAAAACCACTTGTCTGACAGTATCGAGATCGAGCCCGCTCCACCAATGCGGAATTGTTCTTCTCCGCGACTATGTGCGATTGCCGATTTAAAACTCATGTCATCACTAAATCTGACATCAAGTACAACGGATTGCTGATTGAAGGCAGACTCTTCCTGAAAGCGGCCTACCAGGATGGGGTCTGTCTGAACCTCTTCGGCGGTTTCATCGATATCGATGGTAGCGTCGTCAGTGGCACCATTGGCAGAAAAGGTGAGCTTTGCATCGTCGTTCACTTGCCACAGATATTTTGCCTGGTAGTCGGTGTACTTGGGAAACTGCACCAATGTCACTCCTTCTTCGGCATCTTCATCGGTTTGGGTACCTATCACCAGATCGAGGTAACTGGCTCTTCCAGCCAGATAAAATGATTGCGAGTCATTGATCGGGCCTTCGACCAGCAGGCCGGACTGTAAAATCCCGATATCCAGTGTCGTGTGAAAACGATCGGTTTTGGGGTCTCGCAGCTTGACATCAAAAACACCACCGGTGACACCGGCATATTCCGGTCCGTAGGCGGAAGGATAGATGCTGAAGCTGTCGACGAGATCCGCATTGAAAACACTGATCAAGCCGCCGGCATGGAAAAGGTATTCCGCTGGAACGAAATCAACTTCAAAGTAATTGTCATCAGGCCGTGAACCGCGAACCGCAGGTTCTGCTTCTGTATCATCTGTGAAGGCGAGGCCGGGAAAGCTCTGCAGCGAGCGAAGCGGATCACCTGCAGAGCCCGGTGTTGTTGCCAGCGTTTTTCCACTGACAGCAGTACCCAATGGCAAAGGTGCTTCCGGTTCACCTGCAGGTTCTACGACGATAGTCTCCAGCCGCTTGCTGTCGGTTGTGTCACTTTCAGGGGTTGTGCTTTGTGCATGGCTTATTGCTGGCAACAGTGCGAATGCTGTCAGCAAGCAATAACCGGTATGTTGGGTTTTGTCCATTAAGTGCAACTCCAGGCCTGATTAACTTTGGACACCGTTCTGACACGGTGTATGCCGAGTAGGTGAAGCTTAGACTGTCGGCTTGCCAGGGAGTTGTATCAGTTTGTAGCTACATGTAATGATGCGCCAATTTACTTATAGCTATCGTGGTGACGAACCCAGCTCATGGTGTGCCCCTGGGTGGGTTCGTCGCGTCCTTTTGGAACCAGGTCCATATAACTATAAGCCGCGTTGGTATTCTCAAGTCCACGGGCATAGGTTGAATAGGTGTGGAAAACGTCTCCGTTTTCGTCTTTGGCGAAGACACTGATTCCCGGTGCTTCATCTGCAGGGAAGGTTGTGTTTTCACGGTAGTTATAAGTGATCGCTTTGTCAGCGGTATGGTCGACACCGAAACTGACATCGAAATGGCGATTGAAGTTGGAGGAGCTGGCTGAAACCCAGTTAAAATCCCAGCCCATTCGGCGTTTAAACGAAACCAGTTTTTCCAACGGTGCACTGGAAACCACAACAAAGGCGATATCGCGGTTGTTCAAATGTGGCTGCAGGCCATTAAAGCTGTCAGCCCAGAAGGAACAGCTGACACAGCCGGTTTCCCAGTTCTCACCATACATAAAATGATAGATGATCAGCTGGTTATGAGTCCCGAACAGTGCTGCCAGTGTCGAAGGCCCGTTTTCAGTTGTAAATGAGTAGTCCTGATCGACTTTGACCCAAGGCAACTGACGTCGCTGGGTTGCCAGCTGGTCTTTGAGTCGAGTCAGTTCTTTCTCTTTTTCCAGCAGGGCCTTGCGTAGTTCAAGCCAGTCTTCTCGGCTGGCAGTTTTGTGAGTCGTCAATTTCAGGCCTCCGGTTTTTGTTGCGACTGCAAATGCAACGGAGAGCAGCAACATTATGCCCTCTGTTGAATTGCAGTATCATAGGAGGATACGGCTTACCAATTCAAGAATTCACGAGGTTAACACAATGACATCGTCCTCTCCCTTTCTGTCCGAATCAGACCTTGAAGGTGTATTTGTCGGGCGCGTCTGGAACCCGGTGGTGTCTGGCCCGTCAGTGGTGACAATCCGTGATCAGCAGGTGATCGATATTACATGCAAGGAGGCACCGACGGTTCGCGATATTTGTGAAATGAGTGAGCCGGCCAGTTATGTCAAACAAGCGCCAGGTCATAGTCTGGGTGACTTCGGGGTTATTGCAGGCAATGAAGTCGGCTCCAGTGATCAAGTCTGTTTCCTGGCCCCATGTGACTTGCAGGCAATCAAAGCCTGTGGCGTTACCTTTGCCCAGTCGATGGTGGAACGGGTTATTGAAGAGCAGGCTGAGGGAGATCCACAAAAAGCGGAAGCTGTACGCAGCCGTGTCGGCGAGGCCATTGGCGATAGTTTGCGAAATATCAAAGCCGGGTCTGAAGAGGCTCAAAAAGTAAAACAGGCCTTAATAGACGAAGGCTTATGGTCTCAATATCTGGAGGTCGGCATTGGCCCCGATGCTGAGGTGTTTTCAAAATCCCAGACCCTGTCCTCTATGGGGCCCGGTGCCGAAATTGGTTTACATCCGATTTCCAGCTGGAACAATCCTGAACCGGAAATTGTTCTGGTGGTGTCGTCGCGCGGTGACATTGCCGGTGTGACCTTGGGCAATGATGTCAATTTGCGCGATGTGGAGGGGCGCTCGGCATTGCTCTTGTCAAAAGCCAAAGACAATAATGCCTCTTGTTCCGTTGGTCCGATGATCCGGCTTTTTGACCAGAGTTATTCACTCGATGATGTCAGGTCGGCGCGGCTGGATTTACGCGTCACCGGGCCGGATGGCTATGAACTCAATGGCTATTCATCAATGAGTGAAATCAGTCGTGATCCGCTGGAGCTGGTATCTCATACGATAGGTCGACATCACCAATACCCGGATGGTTTTGTTTTGTTCCTGGGTACTTTGTTTGCACCCACAGAAGATCGCGATATACCCGGCGAAGGGTTTACTCACAAACTGGGTGATATAGTCGAGATCAGCGCGCCGGGTCTTGGCAAGCTGGTTAATACCGTACGATTGTCAACCGAGTGCGCAGAATGGACCTTCGGGGTCAGTCATCTGATGCGCAATCTGGCCCAGCGTGATTTGTTGTAAGACTGCTGTTGGGTAGTTGTTGCTAGCTGGCAATTACACCGTCTGTCAACAAGGTGGCAATGTCCTCACTCTGGTAGCCCAGTGAAACCAGAATATCGCGGCTGTGCTGGCCAAGCCTGGGTGGTGCCGAGGTGATTGACGGCGAGCCATGTTGGTATTGAAACGCAGCCACCGGAAGCTTGGCGGGACCTTCTGCATCCGGGATATGGCTTGCTTGCAGTACCTGTCTGTCGGAAATTTGCTCGTGAGTGAGTGATTCAGCGAGAGAACGCACTCGAGCTGCGGGTATGTGCGCATCGTTTAACTGGTCTTCCCAAATCGCTGCTGTTTGCTGTCTTATATGCGAGGCGATGCATTGTGTATCATCGGTGCACAGTTGATGCAGACTTTCCCGCTCGGTTTTTAGTATTTCCACGGCGCGAACGGGTTCGTCCAGTACCTCGAACAACCTTGAGATTTGCTTACTGGTCCAAGCGCCTATCATCAGCAGTTCATTGTCCTTCGTGGTGTAGGTGGCATAGCCGGCATAGTGCGGATGTGAATTGCCGCAAGGCTGCGGGCTTGCCCCGGTCGCCAATGTATCTGTGACGTGGGAACTCATTAACATCAACGCTGCGTCCGACATCGAAACATCGATTTTCTGGCCCGAACCCGTGATCGAACGCTGTAACAGGGCAGCCACGATGGCCAGTGCTGCCTGTGCGCCCGTGCCGTAGTCGACCATCGGAGGCCCAACCCTGACCGGCCCGCTCGCTGGAAATCCGTTGGCTGCCATCAAGCCGCTGAAGGCTTGTATCACTGTGTCGTAGGCGGGATGATCGGCCTTGTGTCCGGTTTTGCCAAAACCGCTGATAGAGCAATAAATGAGTTCGGGTTTCAGCAGGTGGACGGTGTCATAATCAAAGCCCAGTTTTTCAGGTGTCTTCCCAGCGTAATTATGTACCAGCACATCGGCTTCGCCAAGCAATTGGTGGAGTATTTGTCGACCCTGTGTCTGCTGCAAGTCGAGGGCGAGTGACTGTTTGTTCGCATTTTGTGCTTGAAACGCGGTGCCGTAGTTATTCCTGTTCTGCTCAGGTAACACACCCTCGATACGCATCATATCGGGTAGATCAGGTGCCTCTATCTTGATCACCGTGGCTCCCAGAACAGCCAACTGGTAGGTGCAGAACGGGCCTGCAAAGACATGGGTCAAATCCAGCACGCGTACGTTACTCAGTGGCTGAATTTGTGGCTCTGGCGGTAACCCTGGCCGGGAGTCAGATGGTATGGACAATTCTTGGCTCTCCAATGCTCGGCAACATAGGGCCCCCATTATGCAACTGTAGCGTTAACAATGTGAACTTTTGGCAAACACCTGCGAAATCACTGCTGGCAGCCGCCAAGAGCATTACTGGTTACTGACAAATAGGGGCTACCATGTTTTTGCTTGCTGACAGGTCCAGGGAATCCAGACACGCTGCCAGATTGAGAATTGGGGTAGTGGTTTGTGCGTTCAGTCTTGGAATGCTGAGCTCTGGTTGTGTTGCTGTCAAGGTTGTGGATACGGCCGCTTCGGCTGCGGTCGGGATGACCAAAGTAGCTACAAAGGTTGCACTAAAAGGGGTGTCAACTGCAGTGAAAGTGGCTGTACCGGATAAGAAAAAGGATAAAAACAAACTGCGGTAGGTTCTGTCGTCTGCCACAGAGTGTGGCAGGCAGGGTTTTACCGTGGCAACCGATTATCGCGGTTCAGGTCTTACAAGCGTGTTAAAGCCTCGCTGGTATCCAGCGTAATCGAGCGTGTCTCGGGTGTTGTGCCATTCTGGTTTTCGATAGTCGCATCTCCGAAGTACAACAGGCCATCGTCACCGACGACAGCGATGCCGTAGTCAACAGCAAAAAAATCATTACCCTGAAGTTGTGTCAACAGTTCGCCTGACGGTGCTTGTCCATCGAAGGTGACGCTCTCAATGGTGACATCGACGAATATTGCCTCGCCCCGCGGAGTTGAAACCGTGCCGTTGGGATAGGCAATTGAGGACTCAAGTTGCACTTCTGCAGGTATGTCGGGCTGGGTGCAAGCACTATCCGTATAGTTAAACAATGAGGTTTGAGCGGTGTCACCATTGATCGTCAGGTTAGTGACAGAAAAGCCCTCTTCCGGGAATTCAGCGTCAGCGAGGACACATCCGCTGGTCCAGCTGCCGTTCAGTGCAGTACTGGGTGCTGCGGGCGGAGGTGATCCCGGTGCCAGCATGCTGGTGTCTTCTACACCATCGTTGTCTGAGCTGTCATCATTACTGGAACAGGCCGACAGAGCCAGGGTAATCGCTGCCACGATCGGCATTGTGTAGCCAGTTTTCCAATTAACTTTCATCAATAATACTCCTGTTGGGGAATGGGTTTGTAGGTGCGGCCATCGGACCAGACTTGTATTAGTTTCGGTCAGGAACCGGGGGTTATCAACTCCAGCGCTATTCATTGCCATCGTTATTGCAGTCAGCTTGATTGACACAGGGCGCTGTGCCAAAAACAAGTCGATCGAAGCGATGTGTTCTGAAGTCTGGAGCGCCCGGGTGAAGTATTGTTGGTGTCTGGAAGTACAAGGTTAACCCAGTCAGGGACTTTCTCCTGAATTACCATCTTGCAACGGCCCGAGCCCAACAAATATGCAGGGGATCAGTTGCTGTCAGTTGGGTGTTAATAAGCTAGACTTTTACTTCGACAATCCAGAGTAGACCTCATGAATAGCCCCTCAGTCGACAATAAGTGGTGTGTGATAGCGGTTTTTTTTGCAGCTGTTTCACTGGCCGCTGTTTCACTGGCCGGTTGTGCCGGCAAGGGAGATTTTGAATCAGGAGTGTTGGTAGAGCGGGAGCCTTGTTCCAATAATATCGGCCCATGGACCGGCTACAATGATTTCAAGATCAGAAACGACGATGGCACGTTGACTGTTTTCAAGTGCCATTTCAAACAGGCAGTTGCCGTAGACACTCCTTGCCCCGGCCCCGGTGATCCCCTCTGTCGATCCAATTGGGACCGGGTTTCCATAGGTTCTTCTGCGTCCACCGTGCGAGAGGCTCTGGGCGAACCCGTCAATGTCAGCGGGATACGATGGCGCTACCCGAATAATAATTCTGTCAGCATCGAAGACGATGTTGTGGTTAATATCTTTCAGCGCAGCGCGGCCTTGTACACGGCTCCCTAGATACAAGTCGAAGAATACTGAAGTCAATAAGACTGTGGCTGCAGAAGATTGAAGCTGGACGAGTTGGGTTGGAAAACAATTCTGCAGAGTCGCTTTACAGACGTGCTGAACCACATACTTGCTGAATCACATACATGTGTAACCGGGCGCTCGCCGGATTAGCGCTTGCCACAGATTTTATGCACGGCCTGTCCGGTTGCAGCGAGCCAGGAATTATAATTGGTCAGTTTTCGTTTATGGGTAGATACCGTCCTCCACAGCCGAAATCATCACCTTACATTACGCCCGAGGGCCTCTCGAAACTTCAGGCCGAGCAAAAGTCCATCTGGCAACTGCGCAACGAGGTCACCGCCGCTGTGAGTGCCGCTGCGGCAGAAGGTGATCGTTCCGAGAACGCCGAGTACATTTATCGCAAGAAGCAACTGCGTGAAATTGATCGTCGCATTCGCTATCTGCAAAAGCGCCTGCCTGATCTAAAAGTGGTCAGCGCCGTTGCAAACCGGGATCAGGTATTCTTTGGAGCCAGTGTGGAATTACTCAACGAGGCAGATGAGATTTTTTGCTTCCGAATTGTTGGAGCTGACGAAATTGATCCCGGCAAGGGATATATCAGCATTGATTCGCCGGTGTCGAGGGCATTGATAAAAAAACGTATCGGTGATGAGGTTGACGTGAAGGTGGGTGAAAAGGTGCTGCACTATGAGGTTACCGGTATTAGCTATGGAGACCTCTAGTTCGTTCTTTTATGCAAAGTGCGATTAGTGGCCGGGTAAATCCGGCAACGTGAAACCAGGCCATACAAGATC
>CALFCE010000063.1 GCA_937951215.1 uncultured Granulosicoccaceae bacterium | reverse complement strand
CTGTGTGGCAATCACAACCCTGCCTTCTTCCAGCGCCGCATTAATTTCTTCTACCCAGTGCGTTTCTATTTTACGGTTACTGCTGTTGCCATCGGCCTCACGGTAGACAACAACCTGGTTGCGTCCTTCATCTTTGGCAATATAGCAGGCTGAATCAGCCGCACTGAACAACGCGGCAAGACTTTCCCACCGGTCATCAGCAACCACCAATCCAACACTGACACCCACCATAAACCGGTTTTCTTCCCACAGAAACTGGAAGTTCTCAACTTCACTACGAATCTGGTTTGCCAGTTTCAACGCTTCAGCCACGCTGCAGTTGTACAAAAACACCCCAAACTCGTCACCACCAAGCCGTGCCAGCACATCGCTTTTGCGCACCAGGCCCTTTAACAACGATGACAGTTGCCGCAGCAACTCATCACCAGCCAAATGGCCACAAGTATCATTAACAATCTTGAAGTTATCGAGATCCATAAAAAACAGCGCATGGGACTCTCGCTCATCACGTGCAGATTCCAGGGCCTTGTCCACCAGATACTCAAACTGCCGACGATTGACCAGCCCGGTCAGGGCATCGTGACTCGCATGATAGGCAACCGACTCCGCCAGCTTGTTGGTTGCCGTCACATCACGACCAGTGCCCCGGTAGCCCATAAACTCGGAATTGCCATCGTAAACAGGAATACCGCTGTATCGAATCACTTTTATTTCATCGTCTGCACGCCACTTGAACTCAAAGTCCCGAAAAGGCTGGTGATTGGCCAGACTTTGCAAATGTTGCTTCCAATGGTCCACATCATTGAGCTCATCCGCAATCTCGGTGAGATCAGAATGTGTTCGTCCCAGCAACTGATTGATGGAAACACCAAGAGCTACACCAAGCTCATCAGAGATAAGACTGAAACGCAGGTTTTCATCAGTTTCCCAGAAAAAATCTGCCGAAGCCCGTGCGTAGTGTCTATAGCGCTGCTCCGCCACGCTTTGCAAACCGGGAGCACTGCTGACACGATCAAGATCGACCACCGACAAGAGCACGGCAGTCTCTCCTTCCCATTGCACTTCATCGGCCTTGGCAAGCAGCAATATGGGTTGACCGGTTGCTGTAACAGCATTGAGCTTTAACCGCAGCGACAAATCGTTGCGCACAGGATCTGTCATGCTTCGCGTATTGCGGCGTAACCTGTTCCAATCCTCTTTGGTGAAGAGAGGCGCTATGGAAGGCTTTTCCAGCAGCGCTCCCGCTCGTTCAAAACCGAAAATCTGCGCAGCACTCTGGTTAACGAACAGCGCACGATCATCACGGAAAACAATCGTGCCTTGCATACCACCATTGATCAGTGCCTGGTAATCGATTGGACGGCTACCGGATTCAGCAGGACCATTGAGCAGCTTGATATCGAGCCCACGCACCTCACGGTCACGCGAAATTATTGGCGTGCGCAAGATCATCTGGTCCATCTCTGCGGTGGTGAGTGGCAAGGCGCTGATATCCGCCTGCACCAGATGCAGAACCTGGCTATCCAGAGCCATCTGCTCTCGAGCGACCTCCGGAGCAAACAAATCGAAATCGGTACGGCCGATGACCTCTTCCGGACTGCTGGCCCCCAGCGCTCTGGCGAAAGCCGCACTGCAGGCACGGTAAACCAGACGCGTATCTTTCAACGCAACTCGTTCCGCTTTGGCACCATGTAATGCAGCTTTACTCAACACCCGTCAATTGTCCCGTGTCTATTGTGCAGGCATCGTCAGAAGTGGTTCCACCGTTGACACTACCCATACGCAAAGGTTGGTAATTCAAAAGTATAGAGCAAGGATCAGGGCTGCAAGCCAAAACGGGTCAAATTATGGCCAACTGGGCATCATGCAGTCGTCAGATAGTGCACAAATCCGCCCAAGATGGCGACACAGCGCCATCGGAAGGACTTGCGGCAGCGTTACACGGCAGTGCTGCCGATCAGAAAATGCAGATTATCAGGCACGGTAATCGGTCGAACAGTGCACTATTATTCAAATCAGGTATTCAAATCAAGTTTTGGGCTGGAATCACATACTGCGCCGGTATTTGCCACCCACTTCGAACAGGGCCTGGGTCAGTTCGCCAAGCGAACAGTGAGGTGCGGCTTCAACAAGGGCCGCAAACACATTTTCGTCACGCATCGCGGCTTGTCTGACCCGATCAAGCGAATCGGCTGACAAGCCGCTGTTGCGCTGTTGAAAATCTCTCAAACGCTGCAGCTGGCTTTGTTTTTCTTCATCGGTTGAGCGAGCCAGAGTAATATCATGAGCCTCTTGATCGTCGGTGCCGGTAAAGGTGTTAACACCTATGATCGGCAGACTGCCATCGTGTTTGCGGTGTTCATACAACATAGACTCTTCCTGAATTTTACCCCGCTGGTATCCCGTTTCCATCGCACCCAGCACACCACCGCGTTCAGAGATTCTCTCGAACTCAATCAGCACAGCCTCCTCTACCAAATCAGTCAACTCATCAATGACAAAGCTGCCTTGATTGGGGTTTTCGTTTTTCGCAAGACCCCATTCACGGTTAATAATCAGCTGGATGGCCATTGCCCGCCTGACCGACTCTTCAGTGGGAGTTGTAATTGCTTCGTCATAAGCATTGGTATGCAATGAATTGCAGTTGTCATAAACCGCAATCAACGCCTGCAAGGTGGTTCTGATATCGTTAAATGACATCTCTTGTGCATGCAGGGAACGCCCGGAGGTCTGAATGTGATATTTCAACTTCTGACTACGTTCAGTGGCACCGTATTTTTCACGCAGGGTGACGGCCCACAAACGCCGTGCAACGCGACCCATCACAGTGTATTCCGGGTCCATTCCGTTACTGAAAAAGAACGACAGATTGGCCGCAAAATCATCTATGTGCATACCTCGGGCAAGGTAGGCCTCGACGTAGGTGAAACCATTGGCAAGGGTAAAGGCCAGCTGCGAAATCGGATTGGCACCGGCCTCGGCAATGTGATAACCGGATATTGAGACAGAATAGAAATTTCGTACGGCATGCTCGACAAAATAAGTCTGAATATCTCCCATCACTTTCAAGCTGAATTCGGTTGAGAAAATACAGGTGTTCTGACCCTGATCTTCTTTGAGAATGTCGGCTTGAACCGTTCCACGCACATTAGCCAGTGTCCAGGCATGCAGATCGGCAAGCTCGGTTTCATTCGGTTGCCGCCCGTTTTCATCAACGAATTTCCGGGTCTGTTGACGAAAAGCTGTGACAAAAAAGAAGGCCAGTATCGTCGGTGCCGGCCCGTTGATTGTCATCGAGACCGAGGTTGCCGGATCACACAGATCAAAACCGCGATACAGAACTTCCATATCTTCGACGGTTGCGATGGACACCCCCGAGTTACCCACCTTGCCGTAAATATCAGGGCGTTCGTCAGGGTTTTGTCCATACAGGGTGACCGAATCAAAAGCGGTCGACAAACGTTTTGCCGGTGAGTGTTCGGACAAGGCCAGAAAACGCGCATTGGTTCTGAAGGCATCTCCCTCGCCGGCAAACATGCGGGTTGGATCTTCGTTCTCGCGCTTGAACGGAAACACGCCCGCGGTGAACGGAAAAAAGCCGGGTAAATTTTCAAGCCGCAGAAATTTCAGCAAATCACCATGGTCGGAGAATTTCGGTAACGAAACGCGACGCATGCTGGTACCGGACAAACTGGTGTGAGTCAGTACGTTTCGAATCTCGCGATCACGGATCTTGGTAATATGTTCATCACCTTGGTAATTAGCCGCGATTTCAGGCCATTTTGCCAACAAATCCTTTGACTCGGCTTCGAGCTGGTGTTCCCGATCAGCCAGCAGTTTTTCTATCGCTGTGGTATCAGCAGCATCATTGCCCGAACTCTGCCCCAGCATGTCAATGGTAGCCATCAGTTGCTGCTTTTCTCGCGCAATCTGCGCCTGCGATGCAACCGTTTTTCGATAATGGCGAAGCCCTTCAGCGATTTCTGCAAGATAACGTTGACGGGAGGTTGGAATAATGGAGGACTCGCGAGTAGATTTCTTGGCCTCGACCACGGGCAGCACGCCGGGTTTTACGACCATACCTTTTTCCACCAGCCTGGCTAACAATCCATGGTACAACGCGGTAACACCATCATCGTTAAAGCGTGCGGCAATCGTCCCGTAAACGGGCATCTCATCCACTGATTGACTGAACAGTTCCCGATTGCGCTGTACTTGTTTGCTGACGTCACGCAAGGCATCTTCACCACCTTTACGCTCAAGTTTATTAACAGCAATCAAATCTGCATAATCCAGCATATCGATTTTTTCCAGCTGGCTGGCTGCACCAAACTCCGGGGTCATGACATATAGAGACACGTCGCAGTAAGGCACGATGCCCGCATCCCCCTGTCCGATTCCCGGTGTTTCCACCACCACCAAATCGAAACCACCAAGGCGAGTGGCGGCAATAATATCCGGCAAGTACTCGGGAACTTCTGCGCCCGCATCACGAGTCGCTATGGAGCGCATGTAGATTCCGGGGTGATCGATGGCATTCATGCGAATGCGGTCGCCCAGCAAAGCTCCTCCGGTTTTGCGGCGTGTAGGATCAATTGCTATCAGCGCTATTTTCAGCGTATCGCGATGGTCGAGCCTGAACCGACGAACCAGTTCATCTGTCAGTGAGGATTTGCCTGAGCCCCCGGTCCCGGTGATTCCCAACACTGGAACCTGGTCCACCAGACTGGCTGCTTGCTCCCGCATGCGTTGTGTCGACGCGTCAGCGAGCTCACCGTTTTCAATGGCGGTGATAGTGCGCGACAGCCTTTGCCAATCTACTTGACCGATTTGCGGAATCTCGCAAGCTGGCAACGATACAGCCGCCGCTTTTTGGACCATGTCATCGATCATGCCCTGCAAGCCCAGCTCCAGACCATCCTGCGGCGAATAAATGCGTGCGACACCAAACTCATGCAACTCTTGTATTTCTGCCGGGATAATCACGCCACCTCCGCCGCCAAACACACGGATATGAGCAGAATCCAGCGCGGCCAGTCGCTCAACCAGGTACTTGAAATACTCGACATGACCACCCTGATAGGAACTGACGGCAATGCCCTGCACATCTTCCTGTACGGCTGCTGTAACAATCTCGTCCACTGATCGGTTGTGACCCAAATGGATGACTTCCACACCGGCAGATTGCAGCATACGACGCATGATATTGATCGATGCATCATGGCCGTCAAACAGGCTGGCTGCTGTCACAAAACGTAGTTTGGCAGCATTACTGACATCATCCGCAACCGGAGCATCAGCGTCGAGGCCGGTGCCAGGGCTCAGGTTGGTCATAGCATTAGATGAAGCATTTGAGGCCATCGGGGTCTCCAGACGGACAGGTTTAAAGGGTCACCGGTTTGGGACTAACAGCAGCAAAACAGCCTAAAGCCGTCAACTAACTATCGGCCGGGTCGATAGCTAGCTTATACTGTGCGACCATTATCATTTGACGTTTACGTCAACGTCAACCTAAAATCCCGGCTATGTCTCAAACCTTCACCATCAGCGAGCTGGCGCGCGAATTCGACATCACTACGCGCACTATCCGCTTTTATGAAGATAAACAACTACTTGATCCTGAACGTGTTGGCACGGCCAGAATCTACTCAAGGGCTGATCGCACCAGGCTCCGACTCGTGCTGAGAGGAAAACGACTGGGTCTACAGCTGTCCGAAATCAGAGAGCTGATCGAACTCTATGACAGCCGAAATGGTGCTGGTGAAAAAAAGCAGCTTGAAATCTTTGTAAAAAGGCTGCAGCAAACTCGAGCCACACTGCTCTCCCAGCAGGAAGACATCATCGAGTCACTGGCTGATATCGATGTTCTCGAAGCAAACTGTAATCAGCAAATCGCCGAGTTAAACGCAAGCTTTGCAGATAAAGCTGTTCGACTCAAAAAAGATATCCCTGCCACCAACAAAGAAACAGCCGACGCCGCCAGTGGCCGACTGCGACCGAGATCCTGACCATGACGCATGCATCTTCAATCCCGTCGTTTCCCACGCTGCAGTTTGGCTTCGATGACAGTTTGCAACTGCTGATAGAAACTGTAGCGGCTTTCGCTGCTGATGAAATTGCGCCGAGAGCCGCTGACATCGACAAAAACAACGAATTCCCTATGGACTTGTGGGAAAAAATGGGGGAACTCGGGCTGCACGGTATGACTGTTAGCGATGAGTTTGGCGGGTCTTCGATGGGCTACCTGGCTCACACGCTCGCCATGCAGGAGATTAGCCGGGCATCGGCATCAGTTGGCTTGTCTTATGGTGCTCACTCGAATCTGTGTGTGAATCAGATTTTTCGAAATGGCGACCAGCAACAAAAGCAAAACTATTTGCCTAAACTGATCAGCGGCGAGCATGTTGGCGCTCTTGCAATGAGCGAACCGGGCGCTGGCTCTGACGTAGTCAGCATGAAGCTTCGTGCTGACAAAAAAGGCAATGCCTACGTACTCAATGGCAACAAGATGTGGATTACCAATGGTCCCGATGCCGATGTTCTGGTGGTCTACGCCAAAACGGATATGGATGCTGGTCCACGTGGCATCACGGCCTTCCTGGTAGAAAAAGGGTTTAGCGGATTCAGCACCGCCCAAAAACTCGACAAACTCGGTATGCGCGGCTCCAACACCTGTGAACTGGTATTCGAGGACTGCCATGTACCACCAGAGAACGTGTTGGGTCAGGTCGGTGGTGGCGTCAATGTGCTGATGAGCGGCCTCGACTACGAACGGGTAGTGTTGTCAGGTGGACCACTCGGGATCATGGATGCATGCATGGATGTCGTTGTACCCTATGTGCACGAACGGAAACAGTTTGGCCAGGCCATTGGCGAATTTGAGTTAATGCAAGGCAAACTCGCTGACATGTACACCACAATGAACGCAAGCAAAGCCTATGTCTACGCGGTCGCCAGTGCCTGTGATCGTGGTGAAACATCGCGCAAAGACGCTGCAGGCGTCATACTGTACTCCGCTGAAAAGGCAACGTGGATGGCATTGGAAGCCATTCAGGCACTCGGTGGCAACGGCTACATCAACGACTATCCTTGTGGTCGCCTTTTGCGCGATGCCAAGCTATATGAAATTGGTGCAGGCACCTCTGAAATCAGGCGCATGCTGATCGGTCGGGAACTCTTTAACGACACAGTCTGAACATCACAACAACAGGCCCCTTTCGAGCTTCTCGCAGCCAACAGCCCGGATATCGAACAACCATCCTCTTAACAGACAGGTTTTTACATAAATGAGTCTTGAAGATCCAATTGTCATTGCCAACCTCGACCGCACCCCGATGGGTGGTTTTCAGGGTTCACTCTCATCTGCAACGGCTTCCGAGTTGGGTGCAGCTGCAATTGCCGGTGCACTAAAGCGAGCCGGCATAGATGCCGAAGCCGTTCAGGAAGTATTGATGGGTTGTGTGCTCCCTGCCGGTCAGGGTCAGGCACCGGCCCGCCAGGCCGCATTGGGCGCAGGCTTGTCGCTGAATACCGATTGCACCACCGTCAACAAGATGTGCGGATCAGGTATGAAAGCGGTAATGCTCGCACATGATCTGTTACTGGCGGGCGGCAACACCATTATGGTGGCAGGTGGTATGGAAAGTATGAGTAATGCCCCCTATCTCGCACCTCGTGTCCGCGAAGGCTTGCGTATGGGTCATGCCACGTTGCAGGACCATATGTTTCTCGATGGTCTCGAAGATGCCTATGACAAGGGAGCTTTGATGGGGGTGTTTGCCGAAAACACCGCTTCCAAATACGGCTTTACGCGAGAACAGCAAGATGAGTTTGCCATTCGCTCTCTGACCCGTGCACGCGCAGCAGTCGATGACGGTACCTTTGCCAGAGAATTGAGTCCCTACACCATCAAAACACGCAAGGGCGAAACAACAGTTGATAGCGACGAACAACCCCACAAAGCCAACATTGAAAAAATACCCAATCTGCGGCCAGCCTTCGCAAAAGATGGCACCGTTACCGCCGCCAACTCGTCTTCCATTTCCGACGGTGCTGCGGCACTGGTACTCATGCGTCGCTCTGTCGCCGACCAAAAAGGCATCAGCTATCTTGCGACCATAACTGCGCACTCAAGTCATGCACACGAACCAGCATGGTTTACTACCGCACCGGTCGATGCGATCCGTCGTCTATTGGACAAAACCGGCATGTCGGTTGCCGATGTTGATCTCTTTGAAATCAACGAAGCTTTTGCGGTTGTGACCATGGCTGCGATAGAGGATCTCAAGCTCGATGCTGACAAGGTCAATGTGCATGGCGGCGCTTGCGCTCTGGGACATCCCATCGGCGCATCCGGAGCCCGCATATTGGTGTCACTGGTTAACGCCCTGCAAAAAAACGATCTTAAAACAGGCATCGCTTCCCTGTGTATTGGTGGCGGTGAGGCAACAGCAGTTGCCATTGAACGGGTTAGCTGAGGACTTGCCAACCACCACTGGCCAACCGCCATTGGCCAGCAGTCACTGGCAAGCCATCCAACAGACGCAATCGGAGAACAGGCAATGGATTACAGCGAAGAGCAATTAATGGTGCGCGAGATGGCTCGCAACTTTGCCAGCCGCGAGCTTGCCCCGCATGCGGCAGACTGGGATCGAGAGGCCACTTTCCCGAAAAACGCTATCGCTGCCATGGGAGAACTGGGACTACTTGGCATGCTGGTGCCTGAGCAATATGACGGGGTTGCATCAGACAATATCGCCTATGCGATGGCAATAGAAGAGCTTGCGGTCGGGGACGGCGCCTGCTCGACCATTATGGCAGTGCACAATTCGGTAGGCTGCATGCCGGTACTGAATTATGGTAGCGACGAACAAAAAGAAGAGTTTTTAAAACCATTGGCGCGTGGAGATATGCTGGGAGCATTTTGCCTGACTGAACCACAAGCAGGTTCGGATGCATCGTCATTAAAAACCACTGCCCGCATGGAAGGCAACCAATGGGTACTCAACGGCACCAAACAATTTATTACCTCGGGCTCGAATGCGGATGTCGCAATGGTCTTCGCCGTAACAGATCCAGAGGCCGGCAAGCGTGGCATCTCTGCTTTTATCGTACCGACCAAAACCGAGGGCTATACCGTAGCCAGCGTTGAAAGAAAAATGGGGCAACGCGCGTCCGATACCTGCCAGATTATTTTCGAAGATTGCAAAGTACCTGCTGGTAACCTGTTGGGCGAGGAAGGGCAAGGATACAAGATTGCTCTGGCTAACCTTGAGGGCGGACGAATCGGCGTTGCAGCTCAAGCAATCGGCATGGCACGCTCAGCGTATGAACATGCCCTGGCTTATGCTCAAGATCGTCATGCCTTTGGCAAACCGCTTATGGAACAGCAGGCCATCGCGTTCAAGCTCGCTGATATGGCAACACAGCTGGATGCTGCCCGCTTGCTGACACACCGTGCAGCACTGCTGCGAGACCAGGGCAAGCCGTGCCTGACAGAAGCTTCGATGGCAAAATTGTTTGCCAGCGAAATGGCTGAGAAGGTATGTTCCGATGCAATACAAATCCACGGCGGTTACGGGTATCTGTCAGACTTTCCGGTAGAACGGATTGCTCGCGATGTTCGTGTCTGCAAGATTTATGAAGGCACCTCGGAAATTCAGCGCCTGGTGATTAGCCGTTCACTTGCTGCATAGAAACCATTGCCTGCTGCCCGTTGCGGATAGCAAAGCCGCTTACAACGGAGCCGCCGGGTTAAAAAACTGACGAGGAACCCGCATGCCAGCCACAGTAGATTTCTATTTTGACTTTTCATCCCCCTACGGATACCTCGCGAGCCAGCGTATAGAAGCCGTTGCCAAAGAAGCCGGATGCACGGTGAATTGGCACCCCATTCTGCTGGGCTTTATTTTCAAGGTGTCCAAGCAAGCACCCTTGACGACCTTTCCCTTGAAGGGGGAATACTCTTTGATGGATATGGAGCGCTCCGCACGATTACACAACATACCTTACTCAAAACCTGAACCGTTTCCGGTCGGTACAGTCAGTGCGGCCCGGGCTTTTTACTGGTTAAACGATCAAGACTCTGAGATGGCAACCCGGTTTATCCATTCGGTATTCAAAGCCTACTATGTTGACAGCATCGACATCAGCGACAAGGCCAAAGTGATCGAGATAGCTTCAACAAATGGTGTTGATTCCAACAAGCTTGCCGAAGCCCTTGATGACGACAAGGTCAAGAGCAAACTCAAAACAGCCGTCGACAACGCCATCGAACGTGGAATTTTTGGCTCACCCACCGTGATGGTGGACGGTGAGATGTTTTGGGGACATGACAGACTTGAGCAAGTTGGCCAGTGGCTGGCCACCGGAGGCTGGTAGAGCAGGTTTATTTCTTTCTGACCTGATTTCCATGTAAAACCGATGAACAACAATCTTCCACCAAGCAGCACCACGATGACGCCAGCCGGGCTGACTGTGGATGAACAGGAGCGTGCCGAAGACCGCGCTTATAAACTTGCCCTGGTCGTTTACCTGTTGCAATCACTGCACGTGTTGTTCGGCATTACAGCTGTGATTGGCATGCTGATCAATCACACCAATAATCACAATGTCGCCGCTACGTTCGCGGAATCCCACTTCAAATGGCAAAAGATGACGTTTTGGCTGGCTGCCCTTGCCTATGCGTTGAGTTTCTATTTATGGCTGCATTACGGCTGGTGGCAAGCCTTGGTGCTGGTTTTGCTATGGGTAACTTACAGAATCATTCGCGGTTGGTGGCAGCTGGTCGCCCGACACCCCATTACTTCGAGCTGGTAGTGTCCGATGCCTGCAATTATTTCAAAAATCAATAGAGAACTGGATGCGTGGATTCAAAACGCATCGCAGATGCAACCACTGCTGGATGATTTGCAGCTGCAGGTACAGAAAGTTAATCAGGGTGGTAGTGAACGTGCAGTCAGCAAGCACCGTAGCCGCAACAAACTATTGCCGCGTGAACGCATCGACTTGTTACTGGATGAAGGGTCACCGTTTCTTGAGTTTTCCCAGCTCGCAGCCCATGAGGTTTACGCTGACGCCGTTCCCAGTGCGGGTATCGTGACCGGGATTGGCAATATCAACAGTAGACCCTGCGTTATCGTCGCGAACGATGCCACCGTTAAAGGAGGCACTTATTATCCCTTGACAGTAAAGAAACATCTGCGCGCGCAGGAAATTGCGCGACAGAACCGTCTACCCTGCCTCTATCTTGTGGATTCCGGTGGCGCGTTTCTGCCATTACAAGATGAAGTGTTTCCGGACCGTGATCACTTCGGACGAATCTTTTTTAACCAGGCGACACTATCAGCCGAAGGGATTCCTCAAATCGCCGTGGTCCTCGGATCCTGTACCGCCGGTGGCGCTTATGTGCCTGCCATGTCCGACGAAAGTGTGATCGTCAAAGGCAACGGCACCATTTTTTTAGGTGGTCCACCGCTGGTCAAGGCTGCAACCGGTGAGGTCGTCAGTTCAGAAGATCTTGGTGGTGCTGATGTGCACACATCAAAATCAGGAGTCGCTGATCATTTTGCTGAAGACGAGCCGCAAGCACTCGGTTTGGCAAGACGTATCATTGGCAACCTCAACCGCCCTCCTGCAGCCTGCGCTACCTCGATAGGCACAGCGGCGAATTTTGACGAACCGCTGTACCCGGTAGAAGAACTCAACGGTATCGTACCAGCGGATTCGCGCACACCGGTTGACAGCCGGGAAATCATTGCCAGGATCGTGGATGGCAGCGATTTTGATGAATTCAAACAGCGCTACGGCACAACCTTGATCTGCGGATTCGCGAAAATCCACGGCAGTGCTGTCGGGATTGTAGCTAACAATGGTGTGTTGTTTTCAGAGTCAGCACTCAAAGGTGCCCACTTTATCGAGCTGTGCGCGCAACGCAAAATCCCGTTACTGTTTTTGCAGAATATCACGGGCTTTATGGTCGGCAAGCAATACGAATCCGGTGGCATTGCCAAAGACGGCGCCAAGATGGTAACGGCAGTTGCCTGTGCCAAGGTACCGAAGTTTACCGTCATCACAGGTGGCAGCTTCGGTGCCGGAAACTACGGTATGTGCGGACGTGCCTTCGATCCGCGTTTTGTCTGGATGTGGCCAAACGCACGTATTTCAGTGATGGGAGGAGAACAGGCGGCTGGCGTTCTGGCACAAGTAAAAAAAGATGCCATGGAGATTCGGGGTGAAACCTTCTCAGAGGCTGATGAAGAATCGTTTAAACAACCTATTCTTGAACAGTACGAAACACAGGGTCATCCCTACTACGCCAGTGCAAGATTGTGGGACGATGGCATCATTGCACCAGCAGACACCCGACGTGTAGTTGCATTGGGACTACAGGCGGCACTCGACTCACCAATCGAAGATACCCGGTTTGGTGTTTTTCGCATGTGACCGACAGGAACGCGAGATAATGGACTCTGCAATCACACTCACAACCGATTCACTTGGCATCAGCAGGCTGACTCTCAATCGGCCAGAGATCCACAATGCTTTTGACGATGCGTTAATTGTTGAATTGACCAACACACTGTCCGCTCTGAGCTCTGCTGGTCGTACCCGTGTGTTGGTTCTCGATGCAGCAGGCAAGAGTTTTTCAGCAGGTGCTGATCTGAACTGGATGCAGCGCACCGCAAACAGCAGCGAGCAGGAGAACAAGCGCGATGCCATTGCACTGGCTGATCTCATGCATGCTCTCTACACATTTCCACACCCGACGATTGCTGCCATCCAGGGAGCTGCGCTGGGTGGAGGGGTCGGACTCGTTGCCTGCTGTGATATCGCGATCGCCGCGGAACGATCAATGTTCGCGCTCTCTGAAGTCAAACTCGGTTTGATCCCTGCGGCCATCAGCCCTTTTGTGATCAAAGCTATCGGCGAACGCGCAGCGCGGCGCTATTTCCTGACCGCTGAACGCTTTGATTCCGCAACAGCGCTAGCGCTTGGTTTATTGCACGAGCGTGTTGCGGACGAGAACCTGAAAACTCGCGTCGAGGAAGTCATAACACTTATTCTCGAATCAGGCCCACAGGCTCAAGTTGAGGCCAAAGATCTGATTTTCTCGGTTGTGAACAAGCCAATAGATGCTCCACTTCGAGACGACACAGCCAGCCGCATCGCTCGCGTGCGCGCCAGCGCCGAGGGTCGGGAAGGCATTTCGGCATTCCTGGAAAAGAGGCGCCCCGACTGGCAGTCCGACGGGAAATCACCAGATTCTGATGCAGGATAGAAAAATGCCGCACTCCCAAAAAACAGCCGCATCAGAGAATCAACCCGAATACCTGCAGCCTATTGGAATTGACAGACTGTTAATCGCAAATCGTGGAGAGATTGCTTGCCGTGTCATGCACACTGCACAGCGCCTGGGCCTGCAAACCGTTGCTGTTTACTCCGAAGCCGATGCAAATGCCTTGCATGTTCGGATGGCCGATGCAGCAGTCTGCATCGGGCCAGCCGCCGCTACCGAAAGCTATCTCGCCATCGACAGAGTCATTGAAGCCGCGCTAAACACCGGATGTCAGGCCATTCACCCCGGCTACGGCTTTCTGTCCGAGAACGCATCTTTTGCTCGAGCCTGTGAGCGAGCCGGGATTATTTTCGTCGGCCCAAGTGCAGCTGCAATGGATGCCATGGCTTCCAAATCAGCTGCCAAAGCCTTGATGCAGGAAGCAGGTGTACCAGTGCTGCCGGGTTACCATGGAGAAGCGCAGGACCATGCAACACTCAAAGCTGCTGCAGACCAAACCGGCTACCCGCTGATGCTCAAAGCCAGCGCAGGCGGAGGTGGTAAAGGAATGCGTATAGTTGATTCTGCTGCTGAATTCGATGACATGCTGACGTCAGTCAAGCGCGAGTCAGCCGCATCGTTCGGCGACGACCGGGTATTGATTGAGCGCTATTTACAGCGTCCACGACATATTGAAATTCAGGTTTTTAGCGATACCCATGGTAACCACCTGCACCTGTTCGAACGTGATTGCTCGGTACAACGCCGACATCAAAAAGTACTGGAAGAAGCACCCGCTCCCGGTCTGGATGATGAACAGCGAAAAGCCATGGGAGATGCCGCAGTCAATGCAGCGAGATCAATAAACTACAGAGGCGCTGGCACGGTAGAATTTATTGCTGACGGAGATGGTGAATTCTTTTTTATGGAGATGAATACCCGTCTGCAGGTTGAACACCCGGTAACAGAGATGATCACTGGTCACGATCTGGTCGAATGGCAGTTGCGTGTAGCCAGCGGACAAACGCTTCCCTGCAAGCAACAGGATTTGGCAATTAACGGTCATGCAATCGAAGCCAGAATTTATGCTGAGGACCCACTCAACCAATTCCTGCCCGATACTGGCAAATTGAAAAAACTGCAATTCCCGCCTCCCGCAACAGATCTTCGTGTGGAAACCGGAGTGCAGGAAAACGATCAGGTGTCCGTGCATTACGATCCGATGATCGCAAAACTCGTTGTACATGCAGCCAATCGTCAACTGGCTTTAAAAAAACTGCAATACGCTCTGGCCAACACCTATATCATCGGCCCGGTGACCAATGTTCAGTATCTGCAATACCTGATTTCCCAGCCCGACTATGCCTCCGGCCAACTGGATACCGGTTTTATTGAACGTTTGCCAGACCTCACTAGGCAAGCAGAGAAACAGACGCGAATACCATGGCTGGTTTTGGCTGCATGCTGGAGGCAAGCGACTGTTCACGACGGAGATGCAGCCTCACATTGGCGGTTGAACAGTTCAGCCAGAGATCTGGCATTTTGGAGAACGAGCGGAACACCCATGCTCGTATCAATACAAAAAGTTGGTGAAGACTATAACGTCAGTATCGACCACCACACAGATACAAACACTGAAGCGGATCGACAGAAAACATCACAATCCACTCATCAGGTGCGGAATGTGATGATGAAGGGCTCCAGAGCAACAGCACAAATCGATGGAGAGAACTTTCAAGCGAAAATTTACAGCACGCAGGACAATACCAACACGCAAATCGGCGTATTTCCCGGTAACCTCCCGGATGCCGAACCTCTGGCGGCAAGTTTTTCCTTCGAGCGGCTCGACACCGGCACCATCATTGGAAATTCCGGGTCTTCAGATGCCAGCCTGCAAGCACCCATGCCTGGGAAAATCATTGCTGTCGAGGTGGAAGCTGGGCAAAAGGTCAAGCAGGGAGATACTTTGATGGTGCTGGAAGCCATGAAGATGGAACACAGCATCAATGCACCGAGAGACGGTGTTGTTGACGAGGTTCATTTCTCGGAAAACGATTTGGTGCCCGCACAAGCGAGTTTGTTAACACTTAACGACCCGGATTAGGCAACGATCCGGATTAGGTTCAGCTGGCAGATCTGAAGCCAGATCGGGTTGTTGGTCAAGTGCCTGATTCATCCAGAAAGCCCTGGCTTTCCAGTAAAGTCACAACCTCCGGCAGACCAGCCGCCTGCCCTGCCAGGAGACCTGCATCAATCGCAGCGTCAACATTCACCGCACTATCATCGATAAAATAGACTTCAGCTGGCGAAAAACCCATTGCCTGCACAACATGCAGGAATGCATCCTTGTCAGGCTTGGCTTTGCCAATCAAATGAGAGGCAAACATCGAATCAAAACAGCTCTCAAGACCCATGTCGTACAACAGACGATCCCAGTGCAACTCATTGGTATTCGAGAAAGCTGCGAGTGTATAGCGGCCTTTTAATCTGTTCAGAAGCTCGAAGACACCCTTATAAGGACCAATCGGCCAGGCCGTAAAATGTGTCAGAAACTCTGATCGAGAAACCTTGAGACCGTTGTCGGCAATAAAATCACGTGCGAAATCCTCTGCACTGATCAAACCCGTTTCAAAGGACTGAGCACTGTCGGACTTCAACCAGGTTTTCAGATCTCGGGGTACAGAAGTATCTGCAGCCGGGTCACCGCCGAGCCACTGCTCTTTTACGGGAAAGGGTCCAAGCTCAATCAAAACCCCACCCAGATCGAAAAGAACCGCCTTTACCGAATTTGTCATTTGTCGAGAACCCCGGCAGTGATGCTAGTAATACAGCACGAAAACGTAGAAATGCGTCGGCACTTCCTGATTAACAACTCGAGCCATGATAAGTGTGGAACCGGCCGGATACTATACAGAGTGCCGATAACAGTCAATTGCTACAGATGAGTTCAGAACAGAGATTACCGTATTCGGACAATTTCCCGGGAGACTGTTCTGTCACTCAAGAATGAGTACGCTATAATGGCGCTTTCAGCAGGAGAAAATGATGAGCAACCCCGAATGTCCGCAGAAAGCACCCTATGCTGTTGAGGTGGAAGAAGGCAAAAGCTACTTCTGGTGTTCTTGCGGGAAAAGTGCAAAACAACCCTTCTGCGATGGTTCACACAAGGATTCAGACTTTACACCGGTCAAATACACCGCGGAATCAGCTGGTAAGGTTTTCTTTTGTGGCTGCAAAGCCACCGCAAATCAACCGACCTGCGATGGCTCCCATAAAGGTCTCGATTAACTCCGGGAAACACCGATAGTTAATATCGTTGCCAATCTGGCAACCTGAGCTTGGTATCATCAATCTTGCAACATGACTTTGGCAACAGCATTACGTGTCACCAAACTCTGCAGGTTAATGAGATCACATGTAGAAACAGATGATCAGCTTACCTTGTCGGACTAGCTAATCAGGGCTTTTCGACAGTCTCGAGAAAACATTGTTTGGCTTTCTCCTCTTCAAATCCAGCCTCTTTGTAAACGCCCTTAGGGCAGTCCTCCAGCACAGAATTTTCAAGCTTGGTAGGATCAATCTTGTCGGGCAATGGTGCAAGACATTGGTTTATGGCCTTTTCAGCCAGCTCCATGCAACGTTCTTCAGTAAAGCCCATACACTGAGTATAGGATTCTGATTTGCAGAAGGCTGCCGATTGATCGCGTGACATCTGGATCAGAAGAAATTTCGAAATTTCGTTTGCCTCAGCAGATGAGGGCTGTACCAACGAAGTAGCCAGTACAAAGGCACTGCATGCCATTGCGGGAAAAAATCTAGTTAACATGGTGTTTTGTCAATTTCTCAAATTGAAGAAAAATGCTAGCGGCGTTGCCACGCCCTGATGTAATCGATCTCAAACTTTGCCGGATAGACGGTATTTTCATCAGGATCCCCCGGGAAATCGCCACCTACAGCCAGGTTCGCCAGGATGTACATCTGCTCGCTGGATACCTCCGGGCCCTCCAGGCGACGTGTCTCAACGCCATCGATATACCAGATAATCAGGCCCTCGGACCAGTCTACCGAGTAGGTGTGGAAGTCCTGTGAGAAGTCTGCCATATCTCCGCGAAACTCGGCCGAGATGTAGTCGCCATTACCGTCATTGTAATGGTAGGCGTGATTAGCTGTTGTGGGCATATCGCCAATGCCTTCAATGATATCAATCTCCGGATCAGCAGGTTGATCTTCATTGTAGTAGCCATTCAACAACCAAAACGCACTCCAGAGACCTTTGCCTGCAGGCATTTTCGCGCGCATTTCCACGCGCCCGTAAAGGAAACGGAAGGAATCATAGCTGGTAATAATTCCGGACAGAAACGGCTGACGATTGAGCGCGAAACTGTTATCCGCTGTATTCAACGTGCGTCGGCGTGTATCAACCAGATTACCATCCCCATCCAGCGCATTGACCACGTAAGGCTGATCTATTCCGGGTACCAGCCCATCCACAAAGTAAGACCGCGAAGCATCAGATTGTACTACCTGCCCGTCCAGCAAAACTTCGTAGATTTCGGCACCAGCGACCTGGTTCCAGAACAACTCAGCCGTTGATTTGGAATACACCCTGTCGGATAACTTCAGGCGAGGTTCCAGCTCGTTGGCAGCCGTCGCGGGATTGCTGGTATTGAGAACCGTCTCTGCACTGATGATTTCCTCACCACAGCGATCAAAAGCTACAACCCGGTAGTTGTAATCCACCCCACGTTCCAGGCCAGACTCATAAAGGCTGGAATAGTCTGCACCGACCAGCGTGCGGTAAAGGGAACCATTGCGATAGACATCGTATCGACCTGCACGGTTGGGAGTTTCCCAGACAATCTCACCATCATTAGGCCCGTATACCTTCGCATCGAGATACAGACCAAATTCCATTTGCGGGAACGGGATTGCCCGCTCACCGGTATTGACCGTCAGCTGCCCTCTTAAAATAAAATTGTCATTGGCATCAAGCGCTACTACCTCGTAAGCGAAATCGCCACCTTCTTCCAGTGTGTTGTCAAGGTAGCTGCCACCTGTCACCTTATCAAGCAGGACTCCGTCACGATAGACTTCGTAGGAAACCGCTTCAGCAGGTACCCGCCACAATAGTTCGGCGCTGGATGCCGAATAGATGGAGCGGGTCAGGTACAACTCGTCACGCCGGAAGGGAGTTTTTATCGCTTCGATTGACAGTTGTCCACCACCAACTTTGAAGGGATTGTATCCAAATTGGTCTTCGTTAACGTAGTACTGTAATTCGTTGTTGATGATGAGACCGGGACCCCATAGAAATTCGGTGTTCCACTTGGCTCGATTCAACTCATTGCCATCAAAGTTGTCTTCAAATACCAGCTGGTAGTCGGCATCTGCCTGCGGTGGAATACAAGTATCGGCGTACACCTGACCTGCACCTGATAAAACAATCAACACTGCACCAGACACCCACTGATTTTTCCTGAAACGTTTCCGGGAGCATATCGAGTTCTTCAGGCTCGACCGGGCAATGCGATTTTGTTGCAACATCAGAGTCAATTGAGCACATCTGGTTGATTTTGAAAACATGAGGATCCGCAAGAAAGTGAAATGGATGGGTGACAACAATGGTAGTCACTATTGGCAAATTCTAACGATAGAGAGGCTTCATACACGTGTACATTTGTTAACTCATGTACTTGTGACACAAAATTGTCGAATCTCTGCGGATATTTGCCTACATGGCACTCTGGCCGGCTCTTTATGGTTGGCTCTTCATTGTTGGCTCTTTACGGCACCGAACCCTTGTATTTATAACAATCCGGTTAGTTTCGTTCTGCCGTCGATGCGCAGTCAATACAAAGCGGGCTGGCGGGATTAATACGAAGCCGGTCAACATTGATATCTGCATCACAATCCCGGCAAAGACCATAGTCGCCCGCATCGATACGTTCTAGCGCGGATGTTATATCTTTTAGCAAGAGCTGCCGCCGTCGTTGAGTCTCTATCGACATCGCCTGCCCTTGCAGCGCATCCATTCTGGATAAGCGACCAACCCTCGCCTGATCAAGCTCAACGGTACTACTGCCCTCTTGCTCGGCGGCATGCAACGACATGAGATCCTCTCGCAGCTCAAGTAATTGACTCTTTAATTCCTGCTGAACGAGTGGGTCGATCATAACGTTTTCCACTGATCCTGCGCTGCAAACGTTAGAGCTTCTGCACCCACATGATCGTACCCGGGAGATCCAAGCATCAAGATCAAGCTACTGAGCCGCACGCAGTCTCGCCCGCTTTTCGTAGTGAGAAAACAGACTGGCCAGACCATAGCAGAGTACAAAGTACATCAATGCCACGACAATCCAGGTTTCAAATCGGCGATTGGTGGAAACAGCTATCTCTGTTCCCATAAAGGTCAGTTCTTGAACTGATATCAGGGACACAATAGCGCTGTTTTTTATCAACAGGATAAACTGATTGGCCATGGGCGGCGCTACCGATCTCAGCGCCTGTGGCAGCAGCACATAAATAAATGTCTGGAATTGCCCCAACCCGACCGTGTGAGCAGCTTCGGACTGACCCCGAGGAACCGAAAGCAAGCCTGCGCGAACGATTTCGGCAATATAAGCTGCCTCAAACAGTGCCAGACAAATAACCCCGGAAATCAGGTTCTCCAGTATCTCGGGAGGCCCCAGAATCAAATTCATGATCCCCTTGCCTGTCGGTTCCAGATTGCGTGCCCAGGTGTCGATACCCAGCGCCGGGATTAACTGAGAGGAGATGAAAAAATAAAAGACGAACATGAAAACCAATGGCGGGATATTTCTGATCAGCGCCACATAGGCGATAGAGGTCAGTCTGGGTAACAGTCGCGAAAAGGTGGCAAAAATTCCAAGCAGCAAACCGAGCAGGCAAGCGAGCAACATTGACCACAGAGATAACCTGAGGGTGGTCAGCAGCCCCTCAAGCAGAACATTAGGCTGACCAAAAACCGCTCCCGGTTCTTTTTTCCAGAGAACCTGCGGCAGAAAATTCCAATCCCATCGATAGACCAGCACCTCTGACACGTGTTGCCAGAGATAAACACAGCCCGCCAGAGCTGCCACAATCACCAACAGATCAATCAGGCCGAATTTACGCGGTCGATCGGGATCGGGGTACATGAGGGAATTTAACGGTTAGGAAAACAGGAGCAGTCAATGACTGCCCCTGCCAGTTAATTTGCCAATTCAGATTCTATTGCGCAATCTGATCAGCCCATTCACGACCACCGAACCAATACTGGTGACGCTCTTCAAGAAAACCGTTTGCACGATTAACAAGAATCCAGTTGTTGAAAAAGTTCAGCGCATCGCCATCGCCTTTACGCAAGGCAAACGCTTCATTATTGGGCTCAATCTTTTCATTGGTTGGTGCGAATACCACATCCGGGTTTTCAAAAATCGTGTGAGCAGGCAATGGCTGGGAGGAAATCATTGCTGTTGCATTGCCGTTTAAAACTTCCTGAACGGTTTGCCCCTGATCATCAAACTGTCGCAATGTGGCCTTGGGAAATTTCTCCTGGATATAGTTGCACGGAGTGGCACCCCGGCGGCAAACAAAAGTGACTTTGGTGCTGTTGTAACCGTCAGGCCATTCCAGTCCCTCTGCCGATTCTTTATGAGCCATCACACCCAGCGATGAGTTGGCGTAGGAGCTGGTAAAGTTAACCGTCAGATTTCTCGCCGGTGTAATCGACATACCACCAATAATCACATCAAACTTGCCAGCCAGCAGAGCCGGGATGATGCCGTCCCATGCAGTGGGGACAAATTCGGCTTCCACCTCCATATCAGCAGCTACTTTTTTGGCAACATCGATTTCGAAGCCAATCAGCTCACCGTTTTTATCGCGCATGGCCCAGGGTACAAATGTCGCCATCCCGACACGCAATGTGCCACGCTTTGATATTTCTTCAATTACGCTGTCTGCGGCCTGCACCTGAGATGCAAACAGGCAAACAGTCGCCGCCGTTATCGCAGCTATCTTCTTGAACATCGACATATTTTTCTCTCCTCCAATAAGGAAAAACGACATTGATAAAGTATCCGAAACACCAGTTTACCGCCTAGTTGCCTCGAATACCACGACGCGCCCTTCTTTCCAGCCACGCCGCTACGGCTGACAAACTAATTGTCAGGCAAAGATAGACGGCCGCTACCGCAAACCAGATTTCAAAGCTTAGATAGGTATCTGCAATCGCATTTCTGCCCTCATTCGTCAGATCAAAGATGGCTATGGTGGAAACGATGGCCGAATTCTTGATCAGATTCACGATGGCAGAAG
>CALFCE010000062.1 GCA_937951215.1 uncultured Granulosicoccaceae bacterium | reverse complement strand
ATTGCTCTATAATCGTGTCTGTAAGAATCGTTACCTGATCCATGTCTTTATCTGACCCATGAGAGTCTTGAGACTATGCCTATCCTGACTACAGTATCGTTACCCGGGCGGTTACGAACCACTGCGCTGTTGTTATCGCTTACTTTGCTGGGTGCCTGTCAGATATCACCACAGGGCAACAGCCCCGATGTCAAGTACAGCAGTAAATCCTCTGCCGCGGTCAAGTTGCAAGTGCCTCCCGACCTGACCGATGTTACTCGTGGGGAGCAATTCGTGTTGCCAGGTGACACCGGCGCTGCCATCGCGCGCAATACGCTCTTGCCGGGTTTTGATACGGTCAGTTACCAGCGTAATGCGACTCAAGGCTGGTTGGTGAGTAATGCCACGCCGGAGGATCTGTGGCCGCGTTTGCAGGCCTTTCTGCGCTCGGAAGGTTACAGCATCAGTAGAACCCAGCCTCTCAATGGCATCATAGAGACGCAATGGCGAGAACGAAACGGGGATTCAAGTACGCTGGCCAACTTGATCAACAGTGCCAGAGATGCAGCCCAAAGAGTATCGTTGCGACTCGAACGCACCGATGGTGGCGGTAGTCGGGTATTCGGCCGCGTGCAGGTTTCCGGGGATGATGATTCTTTGTCTGATTCTGCAGTGTGGGGAGTTGCTGCCAACAATCCGGAAAAAACCAATGTGTTATTGCAGCAGTTGATGGTTTTTCTGGGTATAGAAGAGCAACGGGCCAAAGGTATTCTAGACGATGCTCGCGCACAAAATCTGACGTCACCGGTGACATTGCAAACAACCACGGGTGGTGCGTCACTGATTCTTCACTATGGTTTTGTGCCCAGTTATTCGGCCATTCAATTCGCAACCCGGCAATTGGGCATGACGCTGAAGTCGCAGGACGAAGGCTCCGGGATCCTGAGGCTGACAGATTCCAAAAACGTTGCCGGACTCGGGGAAAAAGGCTCAGCCGTCACAGTGCAGCTTAATCCGCAACATGTGAGTGCTGTGGTTGTCTCGGTAGCCGATGGTGACGGGCGCCGGTTTGACGATAAAACGGAAAGGAAATTGTTGCTTGCCCTAAGGGATCAACTCAGTTGATTGCGCATGTTGTACTTGATTCTCAATCCCTTCCGCTAGCAAAGCCAAACTAGCATGGCTCATTTTCGTGTAGCTTCCCTGGGCAGCGGCAGTGCCGGAAACTCGTTATTGCTGCAAGCTGGTGACACCAATCTTCTGCTGGATTGCGGCTTTACTCTGAAAGAAACTGTTGCCCGGCTGGAACACCTCGGCGTTTCCATTCACAAAATCAATGCGGTGGTCATCACTCATGAACACAGCGACCATACCAAGGGTGTGGGGCCGATTGCGCGAAAGATTGGCCTGCCGATCTGGATGACCCACGGTACCTTTGCAGCCTGCCGTGATAAAAAATTACCGGGTTTGCGCTTCTTCCATGCCCATCAGAAATTTTTTATCGGTGATATCGAGCTGGATCCTTTTCCCACCCCGCATGATGCTGCGGAATCGTGTCAGTTTGTCTTTTCGCATGGCGGCTTCCGCTTTGCCTGTGTGACTGATCTGGGAGCCTGTACTCCGCATGTCAAACAAAAGTTGCAGGGTGTTGACGGAATTCTGGTCGAGAGCAACTACGATATTGATATGTTGAATAACGGCCCCTATCCACCTTCTCTGCGCAGCCGCATAACGTCTAATTATGGGCATTTGGGTAACCTGCAGGCGGGAGTGCTGCTTCAGGAGATCGATCACACTGGGCTGAGCACCATTCTGTTAGGGCATTTGAGCGAGCGCAACAATACCGCAGAGCATGCGTTTGGAACTGTGAGTGCGCATATATCGCGCCCGGATCGAATTACAGTGTTGGAGCAGCATGCAGCCAGTCGTTGGTTTGATGTGAATGGGGCGGATGCTGCCCGAGGTCAACGACTGAATACCGAAGTTGAAAGTGCCGACCTTGAGGTAACTGAAGCCTGATCGTCAGGTCGGCGGTGCATCCTCTGATTTGGTTGCTGGCGCTCTGTCTTTTGTCAGTAACTCTACCGCCAGCGAGCCGGCCACCAGCACGCCCAGCGCCAGCACCAGAAATTTTGCCGAGCTCAGCAATTGTTCAAGGGTTAGAAATTCAAGTGCAAAAAGCAACACGAGAGCGGTGGTAAAAACGATACCGGTAAGCAGCATCAGTCTGATTGTTCCACTCATTATTAACCCTCTGATTATCGTTAACTCTCTCTGATCTGTACATTGCTTGGCGTTGCTGGGTCTTGCTGGCAAGCACTTAAGCAATTTAATAGTAGTTGTATCGGCGCTTGGGTTACAAGGCTGCTGTCCCGTTCGTGATCTACTTCTCAACATGGGGTGACTGTATCAGGCGACTGTGCTATTTTGGATGCGCAGTTCAGGTTGCATCCGGTCCGCGGGAAGGGCAAAGCCTACCTGGTTCAACAATTGGGTACTCAAGCGTGTGCTTGAAGTACTCTTGGCAGCACAGTGTGTTTCCTCTTTTCTTTCCGGGGCGCGGATGTCGGAACTAGCGAAAGGAGGGATGATATGTCCTTTTCAAAACTTCCCGATAACGCCAATGTTGAAAATCTTGGCAAGCGTGCCAAATCCTTATTAAAAGCTGTCAAGGCTGGCGACGCTGATGCCCTGCATCGAGTGGGCCCCTATTTTGGTAATCCATCCAATATTGGTTTGCAGTCAGCGCAATTGGTGCTGGCCCGTGAGTATGGTTTCTCCAGCTGGCTAAAGCTTAAAAATCATGTTGTCGGGTTGCCGGCTTCTGCTGCGGCATCAGTTGACGAACCACCATTGACAGATGAACAGTTGGCCAATCAGTTTCTTGATTTGGTTGTGGTGCATCTTTCACCGATGGGTGATATTGGTCCTGAGCGTTTCGACAGAGCATTGAAGTTGTTGGAACAACACTCGCAAATCCGTACTCACAGTATTTATACCGCAGCCGCGATTGGCGATATCGACGAACTTGGGCACTGGCTGGCGGATTCGACAGACGGCATAAACGAGAAGGGTGGTTTTTTTAATTGGTCACCGCTGATGTATGCCTGCTATGCCAGATTGCCCGGGCATTCGACTCTTGCTGCTGCAAAAATGTTGCTGGATAACGGTGCTGACGCGAACCCGTACTATTTGTCTTTCGGTCAATATAAATTCACCGCTTTGACCGGGGTATTCGGGCAGGGTGAGGGTGGCCCTGTTAATCAGCCTGAGCATCCTGATTATCTGGAGCTGGCGCGCTATCTGTTGGACTGTGGTGCCAATGCCAATGATAGTCAGGCGGCTTACAATCGCTGCTTTGAACCTGACAACTCCTGTCTCGAACTGCTTCTTGAATATGGTTTAAACGCTAGCGACAAGAACAATTGGTTGCTTTGCGAGGACGATAAGCTAATGCCGAATCCGAGCGAAACCATGCACTTTCATTTGATACAGGCTATTCATCGCGGGTTTGCTGAACGAGCCCGTTTGCTGATTGATCATGGTGTGGACATCGAGAAAGCCGATGACACTTACGAAACGCGGACCAAGGGTAAAACGCCTTTGCAAGCGGCGGTGATTTTAGGCGAGGCCGAGATTGCCAGCTATCTGATTGAGGCTGGTGCCGATACCTCAGTGCTGACAGCAGACATGCAATTCCAGCAGGCTTGCAGTACGGGTGATCGCATCGCGGCGAAAGAGTTATTGGAAACCGACCCTGATCTGGCTGCAGGTCTGCAACCCATTCATCGGGAAATGATGTGCGATGCTGTAAAGCGAGGGCGCCGACAGGCGATAGAGCTGATGCTGGAGCTTGGATTTGAGCTGAATGACAATAATGGGCGTACACCATTGCATGAGGCTGCATTAGGCGGGGATGTCGATATGATCCAGTTCCTGTTAGATGCAGGAGCTGACGCTGCACTGCGTGATCCCGAGTACCTGGTACCTGCAATTGGTTATGCCCTGCATTCCAATCAAAGCGAGGCTGTTGTGCTGCTTGACCAGGCGAATATGGATATTTTTACGGCTTCAATCAGGGGGAACCTGACGCAGTTGCAACGCTGTCTCGAGCAGTTGGACGGTAATGTTAATGTACGCTTTGCAACTGTTCGACCGGTATCATCGAAAGCTGGCAATGATCAGGACTGGATGACACCCTTGGTGTTTGCTGTAATG
>CALFCE010000061.1 GCA_937951215.1 uncultured Granulosicoccaceae bacterium | reverse complement strand
AGCGCAGGATTTTACTTGATCAAACCTCAGATTGACAGACAGGAAGCGAAACACTGATTGTAATTCACCCGGCCTCGATAAACTCTTGGGAGGAAACTCTCAGGGGACTGTATGGGGACACTCCGGGAACTCTCAGAGCATCCTCAGCCATCAGGTATTCAGGCAGTGGGATCGTTGGACGGGGTGTTTGGCTGATGATCTTCAAGTGAAGGATCATGCCAGAGTCCAACCCTTTGCGGGTTGGTGTTAACCAGATTGACGCGCTCCCGCAATTCCTTGCCAGGTTTGAAATGAGGGACATATTTGCCCCTCAACGCGACAGCGTCGCCGGATTTGGGATTGCGCCCCATCCGGGCCGGTCTGAAATGCAGACTGAAGCTGCCGAAACCCCGGATCTCGATTCGCTCTCCGCTGGCAAGCTCCTGACTCATGGTTTCAAGCAGGCTCTTGACCGCAAGTTCGACATCCTTTATCGCAAGATGGCTTTGGTTTTTCGCCAGCGACTCGATCAAATCTGATTTTGTTAGGCTGTTGTCCAAGGTATCACCCATATCCTGATTAATTCTATAAGCAGCTTGCGCTGCGGCCGGCCATCCTTGGCCTTTTATTCAGGCCGATGCTAACCGGTCATGAATGGGATACTGAACAGGGCCTGCAGATCAGTCACTAGTGTCACTGTCCTCAGCACCTTCCAATCCACTCATTTGCTCTTTCATCAGATCGCCCAGAGTAGTAGCGGGAGCCGTTGCCGATGTCTGACTATAGTCACTCATCGCTTCAGCTTCATCGTCATAGTCCTTAGCCTTGATGGACAGGCTGAGCATCCGTGACTTGCGATCGATACCAGTAAACTTGGCTTCTATCTCCTCACCTTCTTTCAGGTGGGTACGGACATCTTCGACACGCTCCCGAGAGATTTCGCTAGCTCTCAGTACGCCCTCGACGCCCTCGCCAAGATCAATAACTGCATGTTTCATATCGACTTCCCTGACCACGCCTTTAACAATAGCGCCTTTAGGGTTGTCAGCAACAAATTGGCCGAACGGATCACGTTCCAGTTGCTTCACACCCAGTGAAATGCGCTCGCGCTCGGGATCGACAGCCAAAACAACCGCCTCAATTTCGTCACCCTTCTTGTATTTGTGGACTGCTTCCTCACCTGCTTCGTTCCATGAAAGGTCAGAAAGGTGAATCAAACCATCAATTCCACCGTCCAGGCCAATGAAAATACCGAAATCTGTGATGGATTTAATACTTCCCTTGACGCGATCAGTCTTGTTGAAGGCTTCTGAGAAATCTTCCCATGGGTTCGGCTTGCACTGCTTGATACCCAGAGAGATTCGCCGACGCTCCTGATCGATGTCGAGAATCATCACTTCGACTTCATCACCCAGTGCGACAACCTTGTTCGGATTCACATTTCGATTGGTCCAATCCATTTCGGAAACGTGAACCAGACCCTCTACACCCTCTTCGATTTCGACGAAACAACCGTAGTCAGCAATGTTGGTCACCTTGCCGAACAGACGTGATCCTTCGGGATAACGTCTGGTCAGATCTACCCATGGGTCTTCACCCAGCTGTTTCAAACCAAGGGATACACGATTTCGCTCACGATCGAACTTGAGTACCTTGACTTTCATTTCGGTACCAACTTCGACCACTTCAGAAGGATGCTTCACGCGCTTCCAGGCCATATCGGTAATGTGCAACAGCCCGTCAATACCGCCAAGATCCAGGAACGCACCGTAGTCAGTCAGGTTCTTGACGATACCTTTCACTTCCTGCCCTTCCTGCAGATTCTCAAGCAAGGCCTCACGTTCGGCGCTGTACTCGGACTCAACGACTGCGCGCCTTGAAACCACGACGTTATTGCGGCGCTGATCCAGCTTGATCACCTTGAATTCCAGCTCCTTGCCCTCAAGGTAGCTGGTGTCGCGTACCGGACGCACATCGACCAGCGAGCCGGGTAAAAATGCGCGGATGTCGCAAACTTCAACCGTAAAGCCACCCTTGACCTTGCCGGTGATGTTGCCTTTGATGATTTCATCATCGGCCTGAGCTTGCTCGAGGATCTTCCAGGAGCGGGCACGACGTGCTTTTTCACGCGATAGTTTTGTTTCGCCAAAACCATCTTCAACCGAATCCAGTGCTACTTCGACTGTATCGCCAATGCGTACGCCGCTGTCACCAGATTCGTTTACAAATTCTTCCAGAGGTATCGCGCCCTCTGATTTCAGGCCGGCATTGACAATAACGAAGTCGCCGGTGATATCGACAATGGTGCCGATGATAATTGAGCCGGGTTTCATTTCCGACTTGGAGATACTCTCTTCAAAGAGCTCGGCAAAAGATTCAGACATTCAAAAGACCTGTGAGGTTGGTTACGCTGCGATCTGCACTGTTAAAGCCTCTCCGGAACCGGTTCGGGCGTTTAGCAGGCTGCCTCTTGGCAATCAGCAGGGTGATTAATCAAATACACCGTTCGTCATGTACGGCATACGTTTAATGGATCTGTCGCGGCAAGCCGACTAGGGCACCGCAATATTACGTCGATCCGCTATTTCCTGAAGGAGCTTTTCCGTCACCAAATCAATGGAAACAGAAGTAGAATCAATAACTAAGGCATCTTCAGCAGCAGCCAAAGGTGCACTTTTTCGCGTAGAATCCCGCAGGTCTCGCGCCTCTATCTCCCGCATCAAGCCCTCCAGTTTAGCGTCAGTTCCCTTTTCTTTCAACTGCTTATGCCTCCTCCGGGCTCGTTCAGACGCGCTTGCGGTCAGAAAAACCTTCAGTTGAGCTTGCGGGAAGACCACAGTCCCCATGTCACGTCCATCTGCAACCAGGCCTGGTGGCTGGGCAAATTCACGTTGCAGCTGCAACAAGGCCTCGCGAACACTTGGCATTGCAGCGATACGGGAAGCTGCATCAGCAGTTCTTTCGCTGCGCAACTCGACAGTGACATCTTTGTCTCCAATAAAAACCTGGATTTGACCGTCATCTTGCAAAAAGCGAGGCTGTACAGCACGAACAGATGCAAGCACCGCACCTTCATTGGAGAGATCAGCTGAATTTTCCAGCGCGTGCAACGCTGCGGCACGATAGACCGCGCCACTGTCGAGCAAATGGAAGCCCAGTTTGCTCGCCAGACGCTGCGCGACAGTGCCCTTTCCCGCACCGGAAGGCCCATCAATAGTGACAACAAAAAGTGAAGAATCCTGGGTCAAGCCGGGCCCCCTGGGGCTGAACCGGTTATGTGGTCACTGATGTTCAGGCCGGCAGTGGCAGCCAGAGAAACAAATCCGGGGAAAGAGGTATTGACGTTTTCACAATCGCGGACCGTCACATCATCATTAGCGCGTAATGCTGCCATGGCAAAAGACATGGCAATCCGGTGATCCCCGTAGCTATCGACGGTGGCTCCACGGAGCTGTTGACGACCGCGAATCACCGCACCGTCTTCTGTTGCTGAAATATCAGCCCCCATTGCCGTCAAGCCATCTACCATGGCCTGGATGCGATCGGTTTCCTTGACCCGTAATTCCTCGGCACCGCTAACGCGTGTCTCCCCGGTCGCAACAGATGCCGCAACAAAGAGTGCCGGAAACTCGTCGATTGCCAGCGGCACCAGATCAGGTGGCACATCAATCCCGTGCAACGGCGCTGAACGCACTCTTAGATCAGCGACCGGCTCGCCACCGATAACACGCTGGTTACCGATTTCGATATCAGCACCCATCAGCTGCAGTATCCTGATGACACCATCACGAGTGGGATTCATGCCGACATCCCTGAGCTGCAAATCGGATCCGCTGGCGATGGACGCCCCCACCAGGAAAAAAGCGGAAGAAGAGATATCAGAGGGCACGGTGATTTTCGTCGCCGATAACGCCTGCCCACCTTGCAAACGGACCTGCAGGCCTTCAGTGTCAACGGTGACGCCAAAACCTCGCAACATCCGCTCAGTGTGATCGCGGCTGATCCCCGGCTCGGTGATCACGGTCATACCATCGGCGTAAAGGCCCGCCAGCAACAAGCACGATTTTATCTGTGCGCTGGCCACAGGCGACTGATAATCAATAGGCTGTAGTGCGCCACTGGCGGGTTCGATCGACAATGGCGGGCGTTGCTTTTCGGCTCCACTGATTTTTGCACCCATCGTGGTAAGCGGATCGATGATACGCCCCATCGGTCGCACGCTGAGAGACTCATCACCGACCAGCGTGGTTGCAAACCTCTGCCCCGCCAACACGCCCGCCATCAGACGCATGGCGGTGCCCGAGTTGCCAAGATCGATATCGGCACGTGGTTGCTGCAAGCCATGCAAACCGACCCCGTGAATAACCAGATTACCCTGACCGTCGTGTTCGATGTTAACGCCCATTTCACGAAAAGCCTGCAGGGTTCTGAGGCTGTCTTCGCCCTGCAAAAAACCCGAAACTTCAGTGATTCCCTGCGCCAGCGATCCAAAAATAATAGACCGGTGAGATACAGATTTATCACCGGGTACCTGCAAGGTTCCCTTCAAACTGCCACCGGGTTTAACTAAAAACGAACTCACAATTTCCCCATTATTACGTAGACTCGCGATCGTCTGCCGATTCAGCGGACAGTGGTTTCATCTGCAGAGCCTGTTCTCGGTCATATCTTTCTATCAGCGCATCACGAGTTACTTTGGAATTTTCAAATATCCGCTGCAATGACTCGCCGTCTTGTTGCTGAATCAGTTCCTTCGCATGACCCAGCTGATCAATCAATTCGGAAAGTATCTCACTAATCGGGTCGGCATTGCTGAGGCAGATGTCTCGCCACATGACCGGATCTCCAGATGCAATACGGGTAAAGTCGCGAAAACCACCCGCGGAGTAGCGGAAAACCTCTTCCGCAGAATCATGACTGGCCAGCATATCGACCAGAGCAAAAGCTACCACATGAGGTAAATGGCTGGTCGCGGCAAGGATCCGGTCATGATGTTTGGCAGGCAATGTTTCAATTCTTGCCCCGCATTGCTTCCACATTGATGCCACATGATCAACGGCATCTGCATCCGTTTCACTGGTGGGCGTCAGAATGACAAGGTGCCCGTGGTACAAAGAAGGGTCAGCTGCCTCAACTCCGGAATGCTCTTTACCGGCAATCGGGTGCCCTGGCACCAGACGTTTTGTGCTTCCCAGTACCTGTCTGGCCTCGCTGACAAAACTCCCTTTGACGCTGCCGCCATCGGTGATAATTGTATGCGCAGGCAATACCGGAGCTATTTGCTCGAGGATTTGCTGCATTGCCTGCATTGGCACCGCCAAAAAGACCAGATCGATATCTTTGACAGCATCGGTGATGGTATCGTGCGCCGAATCCACCAGCCCCATCTCCAATGCTTTTTGAGCAGTGGAGTAGCGACGTGAATAGCCGCGAATCTCGCCGGGGTAGCCGGACGCTTTCAGTGCACTGGCCAGTGACGCACCGATTAAACCCGTGCCTACAATGGCAATACTTTTTACCGATTCAGACCAGCGTTTCATGTATTTTCAGGTTCGTTGCTAGACAGCAACACCTCTATTTAAGCGCCTGGGGGTAGGAACCGAGTACGCGGCAATACTGTGTTTCACGGGCTAAAGCCGCCAAAGCCGGCACCAGGTCATCGTCGTTCTGATGCCCGCTAACATCTATAAAAAAGACATAGTTCCAGAGCGCAGTTTTGGAAGGACGACTTTCAATGCGTGTCATGCTCACACCCGCCTGTTCAAATGGCTCCAGCATCTTGCGCAAACCACCCGGTTTATGCGGCGCACTGACCAGCAGCGACGTCGCATCATTACCGGTGGGCGCAACGTCAATGTCACCTATGACCATAAAGCGAGTGGTATTGGAGGATTCGTCCTCTATGTTGCTTCGCATCACCGGGAGCTGATACAGCTCTGCTGCCTGATCACCTGCAATCGCCGCCACGTCATGTCTGGCTACAGCCAGTTTTGCGGCAGCAGCATTGCTGCTGGCACTTTCTCTTTTGACACCGGGCAGATTCGATTCCAGCCAGCGCCGGCATTGCGCAAGTGCCTGTGGATGCGCATGCACCGATTCGATCTGCGAGGTATCCGCTGCATGGCTTAGCAAGTTGTGTTCAATACGCAGCCTGACCTCACCACACACACGAAGCGATGATTCAGTAATGCAGTCAAGCGTCCGATTAATGGTACCTTCGATCGAGTTTTCAACCGGCACAACGCCGTAGCCGCATTCCCCGATTTCTACAGCATGGAAGACATCGTCAATGGCAGTGTACGGGATACATTCCACAGACTTGCCAAAATGTTTCTGCACAGCAGCATGGGTGTAAGTGCCTTGTGGACCCAGGTACGCCACCTTGACAGATTGACTCAAAGCATCACACTCAGCCAGCAGCTCCCGGTAAACACGCACCAGTGAATCAGCAGAGAGCGGGCCTTCGCTGCCGGATGATTCGATACCCTGCAACGTACTCTGCCGTTGCGCCAGAAGCTGTGCCGCCAGCCCCGATTGGCCGGGAGGTGTCAGCTTTCTCGCACACTCAGCGCGTTGTTGCAGCAAAGACTGCAACTGTCGATCAAGCTCCTTCAGCTCCTGCAAAACAGATGCATCGAGTGAGTCACTCATTGCAAGTCCAGCCCGACATCCTCAGGATTCGTTATCTGAATCAGGTTCACTTGATTGCGGATCATCTGAATGGGGATCACTTGATTGGGGATCAGTGGTGGTATCGCCTGCTGAATCATCACCCTCGTTTTGAGCGGAATCGGCCTGATCAGCAGAAGCAGATTCTCCTGTAGACGAATCACCTTCGGTGGGTGTTGCCACGGCGGCAGTCACTTCATCTTCGCTGTTTTCGTCGTCACCGGTATCTTCTTCATCAATGGCTGCAATTTCGACCAGCTTTTCACCGTCAGAAACACGGATCAAACGCACACCTTGCGTGTTTCTACCGAGAACCGACACCTCTGACACACTGGTTCGTACCAGCGTACCGGAATCGGAGATCATCATGATCTGATCATCTTCGCGGACCTGTACAGCACCTACTACCGGCCCGTTTCTGTCAGATGTTTTGATGTCTATCACTCCCAGCCCGCCACGTCCTTTGGTTGGGTAATCTTCGGCTCGAGTACGTTTGCCGTAACCGTTTTGGGTAGCCGTCAACACGTCTCCGTCACTTACCACAATCAACCCGATCACGACATCGGACTCCGGCATCTTGATCCCTCGAACCCCGGCAGCCGTTCTGCCCATGGTTCGAACCTTGTCCTCAGAGAAGCGCATGGCCCGGCCACCGCTGGAGAGCAGCATCACATCGCTGTTGCCGTCAGTCAGGGCCACATCGATCAGAAAATCATCAATCCTCAAGTCAATGGCGATAATGCCATTGGTACGGGGCCTGGAAAAATCGGTCAGGCTGGTCTTTTTGACCACACCTTTACTGGTGGCGAAAAATACAAATTGATCCGCAGAAAATTCGCGAACCGTCAGTACTGCATTAACCCTTTCACCTTCTTCAAGTGGCAGCAGATTGACAATCGGGCGCCCTCTGGAACCTCGGCTGGCAACGGGTAATTCGTAGACCCGTTTCCAGTACACCTTGCCAACACTGGTAAAAAACAAAACCGTATCATGCATGCTGGCGACAAATAACTTGTCGACAAAATCCTCGTCCTTGACAGCGGTTGCCGATTTACCACGCCCACCCCGGCGCTGTGCTTTGTACTCCGATAGTGGCTGCGCCTTGGCATAGCCACCATGCGACAAGGTCACCACCACAGCCTCGTCAGCAATCAGATCCTCGACAGTCATCTCGGAATGATCGACCTGAATTTCGGTGCGTCGCTGATCGCCAAACTGCTCGATCACATCGACCAGTTCCTGACGAATCACCAGGCGCAGACGCTCTGCATCGGTCAGGATATCGATAAGATCTTCAATTTTTTCCAACAGCTCCTTGTACTCGCTGACAATCTTGTCTTGCTCCAGCCCGGTCAAGCGATGCAAACGCAAATCCAGAATTGCCTGCGCCTGAACTTCTGTCAGCTGATATTTACCATCTACAAGGCCGAACTCGGCACCCAGACCTTCTGGCTTGGACGCGGCGGCTCCGGCGCGCTCGAGCATGTCGCTGACCACCCCCGGCTCCCAGGTTTTTGCGACCAGCCCGGCTTTGGCTTCAGCGGGATTACCCGACTCCTTGATAAGTTGAATGATGGGGTCGATATTAGCCAATGCGACCGCAAGCCCCTCAAGGATATGAGCCCGTTCGCGAGCCTTGCGCAGCAGGTAAAGGGTGCGGCGAGTGACAATCTCACGGCGATGGCGCACAAATGCATTGATAATTTCGCGCAGAGTCAGCAAACGTGGCTGGCCATCGATCAGGGCTACCATATTGATACCGAATACCACTTGCAGCTGTGTTTGCTTGTATAACTGATTCAGTAAAACATCGCCCGGTTCGCCACGGCGAAGCTCAATCACCATACGCAATCCGTCTTTATCAGACTCATCACGTAATTCGGTTATACCTTCTATTTTTTTGTCCTTGACCAGCTCGGCAATTTTTTCCAACAGACGCGCCTTGTTAACCTGATAAGGCAACTCGGTAACGATGATGGTGTCTTTTCCGAGCTTCTCATCATGCTCTACAGTCGCCTGGGCGCGCACATAGAGCTTGCCCCGGCCTGTTTTATAGGCCTCTCGAATACCACGGGCCCCATTGATAATGCCTGCTGTCGGAAAATCGGGACCTGGCAGATGTTCCATCAAACCTTCAACAGTGATGTTGGGGTCGTCGAGCATGGCGATGGTTGCATTCACCACTTCGCTCAGATTGTGCGGCGGGATGTTGGTTGCCATACCCACCGCAATGCCGGAGGAACCGTTGACCAACAGGTTCGGAATTCTTGCGGGTAGTACAGAGGGTTCCGATTCGGCACCATCGTAATTGGGTACGAAGTCGACCGTTTCCTTGTCGATGTCGGCCAGCAACTCATGCGCTATTTTGGCCATGCGTACTTCGGTGTAACGCATAGCGGCCGGGTTATCACCATCTATTGAACCGAAATTACCCTGACCGTCAATCAGCATGTAGCGCATCGCGAAGGGTTGCGCCATACGTACCATGGTGTCGTAAATGGCCGAGTCACCGTGAGGATGATATTTACCCATGACATCACCCACCACACGGGCAGATTTTCGATAGGCTTTGTTCCAGTCTATACCCTGCTCGTGCATTGCATACAGCACGCGGCGATGCACCGGCTTGAGACCATCTCGCACGTCTGGCAGGGCTCGCCCCACAATGACGCTCATCGCATAGGCAAGATACGAATCACGCATCTCGTCTTCGAGATTTATCGGCAGTATTTCTTTGGCAAAGTCAGACATTGTCTTACGGTTTCCAGCAATTCAAGACTATTGCATCAACTTGTCGGGTGATCTGGCTGACAGCTGCCCACTGCGTGATCGAGCCATAACCGGCTCGGGTAAGCCAATGAAACGTGGCAAAATCAGGGCAGAAAAATGTGTCACCAGAAAAACGGGAGTTGGCAATTATCAGTGGCGCCTCAACCCCTTCCGAGAGGCCCACTTTTTGTGTATAAATTATAGCACACAAGGGCCTTCCAAACAGCGTCAGAGACAGGCTTTTACACCAGCAAAACCACCATTGCATGATGATTGTGCCAACCCGCCCCGATCACGCGCAGTTGATGCGCAGGCTGACACTGGGTATGGTTCGCGGATGGAAACCGTAGACCTGATCATCGACGCAAACTGTATCGTGACCGTCGATACCGATAACCGCGTTCTGCCCGATCACAGCCTGGTGATCAGCAAGGGCAAGATTCGCGATATTGTCCCGGCCAAAGAACACCCACAGCTTTACCAGGCCGCTGAATACCGTGACCGCAGCGAACATATCCTGATGCCCGGCCTGATCAATGCGCATACCCATTTACCGATGAACCTGATGCGAGGTTTTGCTGACGACTTGCCGCTGATGACCTGGCTGCAAGAGCATATCTGGCCTGCCGAGGCGCGCTGGCTAACCCCGGAATACGTTGCTGCGGGAACCCGCCTGGCACTGGCAGAGTCGATCCGTGGCGGTGTCACCTGTTGTAACGACATGTATTTCTTCCCCGACACGATTGCCGAACAGTGCCTTGCAGCGGGGGTCAGGGGCCATGTTGGTATCATCGTGCTGGATTTCCCCAGCGCCTGGGCTAACGAGGCTGACGAATACATCAGCAAAGGCCTGGCATTACACGACAGTCTGCGTGACCAGTCACTAGTGCACACGACGTTTGCACCGCATGCGCCCTACACCGTGTCACAAGGCCCGTTGGAAAAAATTGCGATGCTCAGCACCGAGCTGGATATTCCGGTGCACATGCACGTCCATGAGACCGCAACCGAAGTCAACGACTTCGTGCAGGCCCATGGCTGCCGCCCGCTGTCACGTTTGGCAGAGATCGGGCTCGTTAATCCTGCATTACTGGCAGTACACGCTACCCAACTCACTGCAGATGAAATAGCACAGTTGGCAGAAGCCGGGGCGCATGTTCTCCACTGTCCTGAATCCAATATGAAACTGGCCTCCGGCGCTTGCCCGGTCAGCGAACTTTCCAGTGCCGGTGTGAATATCGCAATTGGCACCGATGGCGCTGCCAGCAACAACGATATCGACATGTTCGGCGAGATGCGATCCGCGGCCCTGCTGGCCAAACACTGCAGTGCAGACGCGTCCAGCGTGCCAGCCACCCTCGCGCTGAGGATGGCCACTATCAATGCTGCCACAGCACTGGGCATCGGCGATCAGACCGGCTCTCTGGAAGTGGGCAAAGCCGCCGACCTGATAGCGATATCCTGCGAGGAAGTGTCAATGACCCCGATCTTCGATCATCACTCGCATCTGGTTTATGCCACTGACCGCCACTGTGTCAGCGATGTCTGGGTGGCGGGTCAGACGCTGCTGCAAGATGGCGAATTAACAACCCTTGATCTGCAACAGATCCGGCATGAAAGCCGGGATTGGGCACAACGTCTGCAATCCAGTCGGCCGGTTTTGGCGTAAGGACCTGTTGGCACTATCAGCCTGCGCGAGAGCTTGACCGAATGAGTAAAGTTGACAGCAATGAAACCGGCACCGGGCCCAAGCCCGAAACTAGCCGTCACGACAATGCCAGGCAGGGTAATGTCGATCAGGCCGAAATCGCCAAGTTCAGTGATTTGGCAAGTCGATGGTGGGACCCCAATAGCGAATTCAAACCGCTGCACGATATCAACCCGCTTCGGTTGGGCTACATTGATGAGCAGGCCGGGTTAGCCGGAAAAAAGGTGCTCGACGTGGGATGTGGAGGTGGCATTCTGTCAGAATCCATGAGCAAGCTGGGAGCCGATGTAACTGGAATTGATTTATCAGAAGCCGCATTGTCGGTGGCGAAACTACATTTGCTGGAGAGTGGGCAATCAGTCAATTATGAAGCCATTGCCGCTGAAGAACTTGCTGACAGACAACCTGCCTCGTTTGATATTGTCACTTGTCTGGAAATGCTGGAACACGTCCCGGACCCAGCTTCAACTGTCGCTGCTTGCGCCAGGCTCGCCAAACCCGGTGGCAAACTTTTCTTTTCCACTATCAATCGAAACCCGAAATCCTGGTTGTTCGCGATCGTCGGTGCAGAGTATGTTCTGAAGCTGTTGCCGCGCGGCACGCACGAGTTCAAACGTTTTATAAAACCGTCTGAGCTGGCGGGCTATTGCAGACCGGCAGGGCTCGAGGTAAACGATGTCATTGGCTTGACCTACAACCCGATTACCAAGGTGTACAAGCTGGGCCGGGATGTGGATGTAAACTATATGATGTGTTGTGATCTGAGCTGAGACTTTGGGTCAGCCTTCACCTTCGACACAGCAACGATGAACAAGCGGCCTTTTCAGCTAGCGGCCCTGCCTTGGCAACAAGCTGCCCAGACAACAAACGGCCCAGTCAATAACTGACCCAGTCAAAACAGCCCAGTCAACAAACAGCTCTGTCAAAAAGCGAACCCTTCGGAAGATGGACCCCGCATCGGGCGCAGGTAGTAGCGAGCATCTGAAGCACTGGCGACCGTCCGGGGTACTATCCACCATCCAGCATCAACCTGACGAACCAGGAGCTGGCTTCAGCTGATAGAATGATCGAGTTGGCAGGGAGGTGATTGGGAATCAGCTAGCTTCTTCAGCGCCAACCGGTGCGGGCATTGCAAAAAGAGGCTTTTCCTGCCCAAGATTCATACCCATCCAGAGGCCGAGGAACACGCCGAGGAAGGCTCCCAGTAGTAATGTTCTGATGAATCGCAAGTTCTTACTCCTACAATGTTATTGGGCAAATGGTAGCACGTCACATTTCACAGGCATACACGACCACCGCCGTAAATCCCATAAGTTTACATTTAATTTGGGGCGACCCCTGCTCGCATACCCAATTCATATCCAATGAGACCCTGCCGGGAAAAAGTCGTTTCACCTTCACTGGCTCCTGGCACTGATGACCACACAAGCGGATAAAAAACTACCGGCTGATGAAGCTGTTGCAAACCAGCTGCCAACCGCAAGCGGGACTGCCCCAACGCCGATAAACCCTGGCGACGGCTCCACACTTTATTACGCACTGTTGGGCTGCAATGCCAGCCAACGACACCGGGTTTGCGCCTGGCTCAGATTGTTCAACACCCTGTCCGATACGCTGGTCGAGGTCAGTGATAGTGGAGTTGCAGAGCAGAAAATCCACTGGTGGCATGAAGAAATCGAGCGGCTCTGTCGCGGAGAGCCTCGCCATCCCGACTGTGTCCAATTGCAAGTTTGCCAGCCACAGTCCCCCGCTCTGCAGTCTGCCGAGGGGCAAACGGCCCGGCTTGACCACCCTCTGGCACAACAATCAAATCTGATGAAGATTCTCGCTGCCAACAACAACGAAAAGTTTGTCAACGCCAGCGATCAGAGCAGCTTTGAAAAACGCTTGCTGGATGATTATCAAAGCCGCCTGCAAATTCTGTTATGCGTGCTATGTCCGCCTACCGACAATATCAGCGACTCCGAACAACAACAGTGGTTAAATGAGCTGGCCCTCGGACTCGGGCTTTTTGATCGCTTGCGACTCAGCCATCGTCTGTACCACAATGGCTATCCGGTGTGGCCGGACTCAACCTACAGCCAGTTCAAACTGAGCCCTGAGGAGCTTGGGCTTGCGGACTCGAGTGAGCAAACAACCGAGTTGTTCCAGACTGTGGTCAATGAAGCCCTGAATCACCTGAAACAAGCACTGCAGCTGGCCGAGGCTTCTTCAACGCTGGGTCGTGATTGTGCTCCGCTACTGATTTATGCGGCACTGCGACACAAGCAACTTTCGGTTTGGAAAAAAAAGCAGATCAACCCTTTGCAACACTATCTGGCACTAACGCCATTAAACAAGGCCTGGTCCAATTGGCGCCAGCGCCGACGCTTCAATATCCCGGCTTGAATGCTGCTATTGGTTTGAGTTGAAAAAACATCCTATGATGCTGTTATGAGCGACGTGATAACACCTTTCAAAAGAACAGATTTACCAGCGGTAGCACTGGTTACCGGTGCCACCGGGGGCTTGGGTTCAGCCCTGAGCAAAAGCCTGACCCTGCAGGGCGTCAACGTTATCCTGAGCGGTCGAGATTTACCCGCCCTTGAAGCACTGTATGACGAACTGGATGATCTGGGTACTGCTGAACCTGCACTCTACCCTATCGATCTCGCAGGTGCCGCCAGCACTGACTTTGACAACATGGCTGCAACTTTAAAGAGCGAATATCAAAGTCTCGGTGCCATTGTCCATTGTGCTGCTGATTCAGGCCTGCCCACCCCGATAGAGAGATATGCAGCCAATACCTGGACCACGGTAATGCAGGTCAACGTGAACAGTGCATTTTTGATATCCAAAGCTTGTTTGCCACTGATGAAGGAGACCGGAAACGCCAGCATCACTTACCTCGTTGACGATAAGCCCGGCGCATTTTTTGGTGCTTATGGTGTGTCCAAATCAGCAGTAGTCACTCTGATGAAGATACTTGCTGACGAAACAGAGGGTTTCCGCGATGACAATGGGCATCCCATTGTTGCGGTTAATGCCGTCAATCCCGGTCGCATGCGAACACCGTTACGGGCAAAATCATTTTCGGGTGAAATGCCGGAAGAATCCCCTCCACCCAGCGACAAGGTACCGCAGTTACTGAAAGTCATTTTACGCAACGATCCTGAACTAACCGGGCAAGTTATCAACTTGAGCGAATGACCGAGCTACTCAAAGACTATTCATAGCCCGAACCAACTGGCAAAGACCTGTAAGCCGGAACTCGACGCTATAAAGGACTGAGCAGGTTGTTTTGTAAACCGTTACGTCTGAGAACCGCGCACTGCTCAACATTCAACGCAGTATTAGCCGGTGATGTTTGAGCATTCATCAGATTACCGACAGCATCGGAGTGCGACCCGCTATTCATCAACACATGCACCAATTCATGTACCACTGCCAGATCCGCATCACGTACTCCTTCCCTGACCCAGACACTGTCTCGCAACCAGTCACGCCCACGTGTGTTAGCCCGACCAAAGGCTTCAGCATCGTACTGATAAGTTTGCCCTCCAGCCTCATGCAGCATACGGGTTTGTCGAAGCAGAAAAATTCGGACCGATTGTGGAGCTACCATTGGCTTTATTGCAGAGCGCCATGAGCGCGCCTGACCAACAGTCATGTCCCGCAGGTAATCCGCAACATCCAACCAGTGTGTCGTCGCCCGCTTCACTCCTACTCCACACTGTGCCAAGGTTTGCTGCAGTCGTTGCTGGATGGCTTCAATCTGAGGTTTTGCCCAATAATCACGCAACACCAGAAAAGTCGGGGCTAGCATCAACACCGGTTCTTCGCCGTAAGGTTCCGGTGCCTCGCCTTGCAGTTCGACTGATTCATGGATCTGCAACTCGGCATCGCTTACATCCAGATAGAGCGGGTCGGCAATGTAGCCTCCCTTCACATAACGCGCACTGGCTCCATCTGCATAACGACGGCGCAGTTCCTTGATCAACTCGGCCGCCTGCCACTCCGGTTGCCGTTGCTTTAAACGCGCCAGCATGGCGACAAGACGAGAGACTGCATAGCTGGAGCCTGATACAAGCCGCACTTCCCCATCATAATCTACAGTTTCAACAAATTCCGCCGGTAGCAGATAATCAACAGATTCACGCCCCCAGTTGCTGCCCTGTGCCGGACGTGCACTGTCATCCGCCGATGTCACTACCAGCATGTTGTCGATGTTAAGTCGTGCCGGATACAAGGCCTGCTCATCAATATCGCGCCCGTTGTTGCCTGCTGACACGACAAACAATATATCCGGATGTTGTCGAGCGGCATCTGCGAAAACCTGCCACTCCTCGGGTTTGTTTCCCCCCAGAGGCATGCCGACAATAGCGACATTGTTCTCTGCAGCATGTTGGACGAGGGCTGCCATTCTGGACATATCCGGACGCGGGTAACGGTAGGGAACCAAATCGATGTCCGGTGCTTCACGCAACAGCAAAGAGGCTGTCCGGGTACCGTGGCGCTGGATAAAAAACGGTGATCTGGCAGGATGTGCATCAAACGGACGGGCATCATCATCCCAATAGTCATAGCCAATCAATCGACCCTCGTCGTCGCGCGCCAGTCGCGATGCGATATCGGGTAGCAGGTAATTTACACCCGAATCAATCAAAGCAATTCTCAGTCTTGGTGACGATGTCGCTCCCGATGCAGACCCTGCTGCAGCTGGCAGGTCACCAATAGGTGGCACTGGCGGATTGAGAGGTTGCTCAGACAGGATTTGCAGCTCAACATCCAGCTCGAACAGCGTATGGGGAGCACCGGTCTTGGCATATTCAAGTTTTCGCGCGGCGCGCAGAGTGCAATCTGCAGCCACGATCAACAGCAATCGCGGCTGCTTGCTACCCACGGTCAGGCGAAACATCGACGGTGAAGAATCAGCCAGGGTTGACTGAGAAGCCCCACCTTCGGCTCTGCCATTTCTGACCGGGCGGTACATTACCTCAAGTGAAATATCATCATCGCCGTCAGACCAGCGATAGCGATACCCCGATTGTCGTGGTGCTGCCGGCTGAAGGTTACCTGACTGTCCGTTCAATGGCGCTGGTTCGACGCTAACAAGCGGTGTCCCCGGCAGAGCGATTGCATCCGGGCCGGACCATTGACCACAGGTTTCAAGCAGAAATCGAGGCAATAGATGAAGTGGCTGATGACCCTGTTGCTCTGCCGTTGCCAGCTTTTCAGAAGATTTGTCCTGGGTGTCTTCCTGCTTTGCCCACGCGTGGCCGGTTACCATCATCAACAGCGCACCCATGAGCGTTAAACGCCACACCAATGCAGGCACCCATCGCATCCTGTGCATTGACGAATACCTTTTGAAATTCAGCATTGCCAGTTCAGTATTCCCAGTTCAACGTTGCCAGTTCCACATTGCCGGTTCAGCTGGGGATTTCAGTGTGGCTGGCGGGTAAAAGCTCAGAGATGCTCCCGATCCAGCAATTTTTCACCTTGCTCGTCTATGATCTGCCGGGCTTTACCCTGCGAATGGGCAATGGCCTGAGACTTGTCAGGACTGTTGTCCGCACGAATAAATCGTGACTTTTTCTCAACACCATCAACCTCTCGGCTGATATAACCAGCCGTTCGGTACTGACTACCTTCCTTGATCGGAGCTGCGACGATGGTAAACCCTTTGTACTCCTCAGGGTCTTGCAACTGCTCTGCTCCTGCAGTCGCGTTGCTGTTATCGTCGCCACCACCTCCAAACAAGGACTTGAACATTTTTCCTATTGACATGGGATCACCTGATTAGCATGCAACTGACATCGATGATATCAGCTCTGTCGGCTCATCATGGTCCGTTTTCAGCGCAGCCAGCCCCGAGGCAACGAGTTTTTACATTGTCCATATTGGGTAGCATAGGTTTTAGCCCGGGCTTCAACCTTGCGTGCAACGCCACGCAGCCATTTCTTTTGCTTGTAAGTACCACGACGATAACCGGCCAGCCCCTCGTGGTAGTTCAGGTATAAACGGTAGGTATCGGTGCGTTTAATGCCGTTGATCCGTATAGCTTCGGTGGTGTACCAATGAATAAAATCCAGAGCATCAACAAAATCATCACGGCGCCTCCAATATTGCCCGGTCGCTTCCAGGTAGTTTTTCCACGTCCCGTTGATCGCCTGAGCGTAACCATAAGCGCTACTCGGCCGCTTGCCCGGGATAAAACCCAATATTCGCGTCCTGGGGGGACGTGCCTTGGCCACGAAAGAAGATTCTTGCGCCATGATTGCCATCGGTATGTGCAGCGGGGTTTTCCACTTTTTCTGCAATTTCAATGACGCTTTGTGCCAGCCATATTTCTGTTGGTAAATAGAGCACAGATTTTCGGGTTTGCGTGGTGGCCCGCTAACACAGGCGGAAAGTGTCAACAGCAGTGTTAACGCGCTCAGAAGCCCCTTGAAGTGTTGTCGTCCCGCACTGCATTTCCACCCCATCAAAATCACCTGTCCATCACAAAACGATCTAATCCGGGTGCACAACCGTGGACTGGGCAACAGTTCCGGTGATCAGCCAAAGTCTGCTCAAAGCCGGCAAAAATTCTCATTGAAACAATGTACTTAGCATCGCATTTTTAATTCGACATTTTATTGACAACACGGATAAAAACATATATCTCGTTGATTTATATATATAAATCGAAATTTCCAACCTCAGTTTACAGCTCACTTACGCAGGGTTTACAGTCCGCGCCAGAAAGCAGGCGTGACAACAAACGCTCCCACGAATCCGACGCAGATCGGTATGAGGTTGACCTGATGAAACAAGATATTGACAACAATTGCCTGAAAAAGAGCAGCCCCACGGCAGCTGCAAAACGAGCGGTTATCGGACTAATGGTAGCTGCGTTTGTAACACTGGCAAGCCCCGTGGCCACTGCAGACGATTACCTGGTGTTTAATACCTTGGCCCTGCACTTCAAAAATGCAGATGAGCGTCGTGCCTTCACACCCGGAATCGGCTGGGAATATTCTCCAACCCGCAAATTCGGATACCACGTAGGTACAGCCAGTGACAGCTTCGGCTCGCAGGCATTCTATGGCGGTTTTAATTGGGCTACCCAAACCAGAAACTGGGGAAAGGCCAGGGTCAGATTTTTGTTGGGCGCGACGGTTCTGCACAAACAGTTCCACAAGAATCGTGATCCATCAACCAAGGTGGTGCCGTTTCCGGTGATGGAAATCGGCTTGACCAAAAAGGCTGTTTTAAATGTCAGCGGATCGCCGCAAATCGATTACGCTGGTCTGAGAAACAATACTGTTTTGTTCCTGCAGTTCAAGTGGAACACCAATTAGGCAAGTGAGTGAATGAAAGACCTGTTTTCCATCCCACAGGCAATCACATCCGGTATAGGAAATAGTCTCTTTCAAATCAAACGGGAAGGACAACATCTATTACTGAACATCTGGCCCGAGGCCATGTTGACATTGAACGACATGGCGCAGCTGTTTTTGTTAGTCACGCTGCAATTGATACAGATCTTTCTGGCTTACTGTTTGTCGAGCGTCAGCATTCATACACTCGGGCAATTGACTGACAACCCTTTTCCCTACTTGTCGTAACCAGCATCTGCCAGATCCTGACGGTACAACAGAAACACCCCATCCCCACCCATCGAAAAATCCAGCCATTGAAATGGCAGGTCAGGATAGTTAGCGCAAAGCGCAGCTGCACTGTCGCCGACTTCGCAAACCAGCGCTCCACCGGGCTGCAGATACCTCGCACTGCCGGAAATTATTTTGTGAGCCAGGTCCAGGCCATCGTTACCAGCCGCAAGTCCCATCATCGGCTCATGGCTAAACTCATGGCCCATATCGGAAATGGCCTGTGCGTCGACATACGGCGGGTTACTGATGATCAAGTCATAGCGCGCAGCCACACTATCGAAAAGATCTCCCTGTATCAATTGGATGCGATCCTCCAGATCATGCATCTTCACATTCTCTTCTGCCAGAGCAAGTGCGTCAGATGACAGATCAACGGCATCGACCCGGGCTCCCGGAAAGGCATATGCACAGGCAATCGCAATGCACCCACCACCGGTGCATAAATCAAGTACTGTGCTAACCTCGGCGGTATCAATCAAGCCCAGAGCATCTTCGGTTAGAAACTCGGCTAACGGAGACCTTGGAATCAGGGCTCTGGAATCCGCTTTGAACTCCAGCCCTGCAAACCACATACGTCCTACAATGTAGGCGGCCGGTAGACGCTGCTCAGCCCGCATCCGCAGAAAAGTCTCGGCTTTGTCGACAACACTGTCCGCCAGTACGAGGCCGTAGTCAGGTTGTTCCAATGGCGATAATCCTGCAGCTTCAAGAATCAGCCACGCCGCATCATCTTCACTGCTGGCTGTGCCGTGACCATAAACAAGATCATGTTTTGCAAGATAGGCGTTAGCCTGCGTAATAGCGTTGGCAATCGTTGAATCCGGCTTACGTGGTAGAATCATCGTGGTTGGCAATCATTGAGAAGGTTGCTTCGTTTCCCTTGTTGTAGCGCTAAACACCGGGTGTATAGCGCCAAAACTGATCCAGAACAGATCCAGAACAGATCCAGAACAGGGCTGGCGCAAAGCCCGGGCAACTATAACCCAAATAATCCACATAACCGTACTAGAAACTGTATCAAAAACAGCTTTTGATCAGTAAAATCCATAACCGGACTATCACCCGATACCACAATTGTGAACGTCAAATTACCCTCAAGACAATACGGCATTGCCCAATT
>CALFCE010000060.1 GCA_937951215.1 uncultured Granulosicoccaceae bacterium | reverse complement strand
CAATACCCAATGGGTTGGATCGGCGGATTAAACGGATAGAGAATATGACCATCAGAATCGGTAATGCACCCTGCTCCTGGGGCGTGGAATTCGCACAGGACGAACGTAATCCAGGCTGGGAAACGGTACTCAAGGAATGCAGTGATGCAGGTTACACCGGTATCGAGCTCGGGCCGGTGGGCTTTATGCCCGAAGACCCGCAGATACTCGCCGCAGCGTTGCAAAAACACCAGCTGGAACTGATTGGTGGCGTGGTATTCCGGCCTTTCCATGACCCCGACCACTGGGATGATGTGCTTGATGGTACCCACCGCACCTGTAAAGCACTGGTTGCGCATGGCGCCAGCCACTTTGTTTTGATCGACTCCATTTCCCCTCGCCGTGCACCAACCGCAGGGCGTGCCAGCGAGGCCGAGCAAATGGATCAGGCCGAATGGGAAGCGTACAAAAATCGCATCGTGACCGTGGCTAAAATCGGTGCCGAAGAATACGGGCTGATCCCGGAAATTCACCCGCACGCGGGTGGCTTTATGGATTTTGAAGCAGAGGTTGAAAGACTGCTGGCAGAGGTCGATGCGGATCTCCTGAAAGTGTGCATCGATACCGGTCATTGCACTTACGCAGGATTTGATCCTATCGCCTTTATGCAACGACATATGGATCGCATTACCTACGTACATTTCAAGAGTACTGACCCCGCGATCAAGGCACAAGCCATCGCCAACCGAACAGGCTTTTATGAAGCGTGCGGACAGGGAATTTTTTGCAACCTGGCTGACGGCGAGGTGGATTTCCCGGCGGTCAGACAGCTGCTGCTGGATAGTGGATACAGTGGCTGGTGCACCATCGAGCAGGATTGCGACCCCAATCTGCAACCCGATACCTTTGGCGACGCGAAAAACAACCGTGAGTATCTGGAATCAATAGGCTTTACCTGATTCGAAGTCAGCTATTGCGCCGGACAAAACACGCGACCTGATCCGTTCCGGATCATCTCCGGAGCCACGATTCATCACATTTAAACAGACCAATAACCAGGCTAAAGACAACTCAATGAACAAATTACGATGGGGCATGATAGGTGGTGGTGAGGGCAGTCAAATTGGCCCGGCGCATCGTTTAGGCTCGGGCTTGGATGACTTGTTTGAATTTACTGCCGGCGCGCTCGACCACCGTCCCGAACAAGGGCGTGCTTATGGCCAACAGCTGGGTCTGGCAACGGACCGCGCCTATGGCGACTGGCAGGAAATGCTCGCAGGTGAATCTGCACGTGATGATCGTATCGATCTGGTCACCGTGGCCACTCCAAACTCCACCCACTTTGAAATCACCATGGCCTTCCTGCAAGCAGGCTTTCACGTGTTGTGCGAGAAGCCGATGACGATGACAGTGGCAGAAGCAGAAGAAGTCGTCAGCTTCTGCCAATCCAGTGGTCAACTATGCGCAGTCAACTATGGCTATACCGGTTACTCGCTGGTCAGACATATGCGAGCGATGGTCGCACGCGGTGATCTGGGTGCGATACGTCTGGTCAACGCCGAGTTCGCGCACGGCCACCATGCGGATGCCGCTGATGCAGACAACCCGCGGGTGCGCTGGCGCTATGATCCTGCACAGGCAGGGGTCTCCGCACAATTCGCCGACTGCGGTATACACGCGATGCACATGGCAAGTTTTGTCACCGGCCAGGAAGTCACTCGCTTGCAGGCAGACATTGTTTCCTGCATCGCTTCACGAGAACTGGAAGACGACGCGATGGTCAACTTCCGCATGGATGGGGGTGCGGTCGGACGGCTGTGGACCTCGTCAGTGGCTATCGGCCGTCAGCACGGTTTGGGAATACAGGTATTCGGTGAAAAAGGAGGTCTGCGCTGGTCGCAGGAACAACCCAACCAGCTTTACTATATGCCGCTGAATGAACGGCTGCAGATTATCGAGCGAGGGGAATCTGATCTGTCACCCGAAGCAGACCGCACCACTCGGGTTACCATTGGCCATGCCGAAGGTATGCCATTGGCATTCGCCAATATTTACAAGGATCTGGCCGAGGCGATCAATGCGATCAAAGAAGGCCGGAGCTGCGACCCGGCGGCTGATCTGTTTCCACGTGCCGAGGACGGAGCCCGATCCATGGCTGCAGTCGCTGCTGTTGCTGAATCCGGGGCTGCTGACGGAAAATGGGTTGATGCACGACCGCCAATGTTTCGCTAACCAGACTGCAAAATCTCTGATATCGACTTCAGGAGCGTGATACTAGTGTGTCGCGCTGCACCACAGAACAGGGAAACAATCGCGCTTCCGGGTATCGCTCAGGTTCATCCAGCATCGCAACAATCAACTCGATCGACGAGCTCACGATCTGCTGTATCGGCTGGCGAATCGTCGTCAGACTGATGTTTTCCCAACCGGCCATTTCCATATCGTTGAGGCCGATCAAACCGATATCCTCCGGCACGCGTAATCCTTTCCCTCTGACTGCACTCAGTGCACCGATGGATAACACATCGTCACCACAGAAATAAGCCTCGGCAGGCTTGTCGTTTAGAAGTCGGAGCATTTCTTCACGACCTGCGTCAAACGAATAGGCATCGGCAAACGAATAACCAACCTCAAGTGGTTTTCCCGGCAATCGTTTAGCCTGCGAAATTTCATCGAGAAATCCCTTCAATCGATCCTGGGTTGAGGTGGCAGTTTCCGGACCACCGAGAAAAGCCACTCGACGGTACTGGCGCTGCAGTAATTCGCGGGCCGCCATGCGCCCACATTCGACGTTGTCAATGCCGACGACGTTGACCTGAGGCGAGCTCGAGTGACGTCCGAATGAATGCACTACCGGCATACCAGCTTCACGGAATGCCCGCGCGAATTCGGGTGTCAGTGTGGATGATGCCACCACGACCCCATCGACATTGTATTGCCGCAACATTCGCAGTGATTGCGCCGGGTTGGTTTCGTCGGTTAGATTCACCAGCAAGGGGCGTAAGCCACGCTCCTGTAAACCGCGGGTGAACAGATCAAAAACTTCGAGGAAAACCGGGTTGTGAAAGTTGTTTGAAACCAGGCCGATCAGATGGGTTCTGCCCGTGGTCAGGCTCGACGCAAGTGCATTGGGCGCGTAGCCAAGATCACTCGCCGCCTTTTGTACCTTGCGGCGCATTTTCTCGGAAACAGAAGCGCCATCAGTAAACGTTCTGGAAACTGCGGAGCGCGAAACTCCGGCACGTTCGGCTACTTCTTTGAGCGTAATCGTTTCTGACACTGGCCTTACTTTATCTGTGAGCGCGATCAACAGCTATCGCTAACCCGCATCCTCAAATTCTGCACCAGTTTTGGCACCGGTTATATACGACACCACATCTTGTCCGTCTGTCTCCGACTTGTTCAGGTTTGCGACGATGCGCCCGCGCCGGAACACCACAATACGGTCGACCAGATCAAATACCTGGCGGATATTGTGGCTGATAAGAATGAGTGGTTCTCCGTTGTCCTTCAAAGCGCGGACAATGTTTTCTACCTGCTCAGTTTCCTGCACGCCAAGAGCTGCTGTCGGCTCATCCATGATGGTTAACTTGGAGTGGAAAGTTGCGGTGCGGGCAATGGCCACACATTGCCTTTGCCCGCCAGACATATTTTTAATAGTGTTTCTGATGTTGGGGATTTTTACAGCGGTTTTTTCAAGGCCTTCAATAGTAGCCTTGCGCATGGCCTTGTAATCCAGCAGTCGAAAAGGCCCAAGCCAATTCATGTAGGTCATTTCCCGACCAAGAAACAGGTTATCAGGGACATCAAGATCGTCTGCCAGTGCCAGTGTCTGAAAAACCGTTTCAATGCCGGCTTTGCGCGCATCGAGTGGCCCGGCAAAATTGACCGTGTCACCATCAAACACAATTTCCCCGCGGGTGGGCTGCTCGACACCGGTAATCTGCCTCACAAAGGTGGACTTCCCGGCACCATTGTCGCCCATGATCGCAACATGTTCACCGCTATGCAGGGAGAAATTCGCACCCTCCAAAGCTTTTACACCACCATAGTGTTTGGTCAGGTCGCGGGTTTCCAGGATCACATTGCTCATGTTATTTTCA
>CALFCE010000059.1 GCA_937951215.1 uncultured Granulosicoccaceae bacterium | reverse complement strand
TCGGACAGCCAGCGCTCGATATTGAAGACATGATGCGTGAGCTGACGGGGTTTGCCGAGCGATTGTTGCCATTGGTGGCTGATGTACCCGCCATCATTGCAGCCGAGCTTGCACAAGGACATAAAATCCTCTTCGAAGGCGCTCAAGGTGTCTTGCTGGATGTAGACCACGGCACTTATCCGTATGTAACCTCTTCCAATACCACCGCGGGAGCTGCCTGTACCGGAAGTGGATGTGGTCCCGCCGCCATTGACTACGTTCTGGGCATTGCCAAGGCTTATACAACCAGAGTGGGTGCCGGTCCTTTTCCCACTGAGCTTTTTGATCAGGATGGCGAGCACATGGCCAAGAGAGGTCATGAGTTCGGTGCAACAACCGGCCGTCCAAGACGATGTGGCTGGTTTGATGCTGTTGCGACACGGCAGGTGGTCATGATGAATGGCCTGAGCGGATTGTGTATTACCAAGCTCGATGTGCTGGATGGGCTGGAAACACTGAAGATCTGCGTCGGCTATTCCCGAGATGGAAAGCCGGTTGATGAATTACCGGTGGGTGCTGAAGAGATCGCTGGTGTAGAACCCGTTTACGAAAAAATGCCAGGATGGAAAGAACCGACCGAAGGTGTCACCACCTATGCGGAGTTGCCGCAAGCTGCCAGGAATTATCTTGATCGTTTACAGGAGCTGGTTGAAGCACCAATACATATCGTTTCGACTGGCCCCGAGCGCGATCAGAGCATCTTTATCCAGCATCCGTTCGAATATCAGGCCTGATCGGCTTCTGTAACTCAAGCCACCCTATTCAAGCCGCCGATACAGGAAGCAGGATCGGACTATACTGACGTTAGTGCGATTCAATTCAGGGTCAGGCCAGAGCGGCCGGCCGGGTGCGGCGCGCATCCCGGGAGCTTGCTGTTGATCGAGCGGAAAAGTTATAAATCTGAAGAATGGTACACGGACGAGGAGCTTGAAGATTCGCGGCCGGCTAGGTACGGGGTGTAACCCCGAGGCTTACTGTCGATCGGGCTAAAAAGTTTTAAATCTGAAGAATGGTGCCGAGAAGAGGACTTGAACCTCCACGGGGTTACCCCCACTAGCACCTGAAGCTAGCGCGTCTACCAATTCCGCCACCTCGGCATGGGCATAACGGAAAAAACCAAGGCGCGAATGTACAGTCTGATCTGCAACTTGTCAATTCCCAGAGGCAACACGAGTCCTTGTCACGGCTTTACTGGACCGGATCGGTGATCCAGATAGCAGTAATGATGTCGTCACTTTTTGCTTGATTGAGAAATCCAATTCCCCCATGAATGCTGCCAAAAAACGCAAAAGCACCTCAGATGCTGCTGACAAAGCAAAGTCTGAAGCCAAAAAAGGTAAGGCGAAGCGCAAGAAACAGAGTAAATCGGCTGATGCCGCTGTTTCTGCTGCGGGATCTCGCAAGCACAAAGGTGCTGAGCGCAGGCCGGCAAAAACGGCTGCGCCCAGTGGCCAGAAAAACTACGCCAACCCGATAGTTACCCGTGAAAGAATTCTCGAAGTCTTGCAGAAGGCAGGCGCTCCACGCACCTATGAGCACCTGTTGAGACAGTTTGCCTACGAAGGGTTACCGGAGGAGACCGAAGCGCTGCGTCGCCGGCTTGGTGCAATGTGCCGCGATGCGCAACTGATCAGAAATCGCAAGGGTGGCTATGTACCGGTTGATGCCAGTGATTTATTGGCTGGTCGTGTCAGTGCCCATCCTGACGGGTTCGGGTTTCTTGTCTGTGATGATGAGCAAGACGATGTCTATCTCAACGCCACGCAGATGCGGCAGGTGTTACATGGGGACAAGGTTGTCGTGTGCATTACAGGTACCGACCGACGGGGCCGGCGAGAAGGGCGCATAACCGATGTTCTGGAACGCGCCAATAGTCGCATTGTAGGTCGTCTCGCCATTGAATCCGGGGTGTCACTGATCGTGCCGGATAACAAACGGATTCATCAGGATATGATCATCGCACCCGAGCATCTGGGGACTGCTGCAGATGGCGATATGGTGGTTGCCGAGATCCTGGAGCAGCCCAGTCGCAGGCATCCGCCTGTTGGCAGAATCGTCCAGGTGCTGGGGCAGCATCTGAAGCCGGGGATGGAAATCGATGTGGCTATTCATAGTCACGGTATTCCATACGAGTGGCCCAATGCTGTCGTGCGGGAGTCGTCGGCCTGGGGCGACAGTGTGTCCGAAAAAGACAAGCAGGGACGCCGTGATGTCCGCAAAGTGCCTTTGGTCACGATCGATGGGGAGGATGCGCGTGACTTCGATGATGCAGTTTTTTGTGAAAAAACAGACAGTGGCTGGAAGCTGCTGGTGGCGATTGCCGATGTCTCTCACTATGTTGAGTCGGGTTCCGCGCTGGATACTGAAGCAAAGTCACGCGGAACCTCAGTGTATTTCCCGGGGCAGGTTGTGCCGATGTTGCCAGAAGAGCTATCCAACGGTTTGTGTTCACTGAACCCCGAAGTGGATAGGCTGTGTATGTTGTGCAGCATGACACTTTCACCTGATGGGACGCTCAAGCGAACCCGTTTCGAGCGTGCAGTCATGCGCTCTCATGCGCGTCTGACCTATACCGAAGTTAATGCAGTACTGGTTGAAAAGGACAAGGTATTACGCAAAAAGCACAAAATCCTGCTCCCACACCTTGAAAACTTGTCTCGACTGTACAAGGTACTGGCCAAGCTGCGCAAACGTCGAGGCGCTATTGAGTTTGAAACCACGGAAAGCAAGATCCTGTTCGATGACAATCGCAAAATAAAAGAAATCGCACCGGTGGTTCGCAATGACGCACACAAAATTATTGAGGAGTGCATGATACTGGCTAATGTTGCAACTGCGGCCTATCTGCTAAAGCGCAAAGTGGCTGCGCTTTATCGCGTGCACCATGGTCCTCAAGCTGACCGACTAGATGATTTGCGTTCTTTTCTGTCGCTTCGTGGTCTGAAATTATCAGGTGGCGACCAGCCATCAGCAGCGGACTTTGCCAACCTTGCCAAGCGTGCTGCCAAGTTGCCGGATGCCGCGCTGATACATACAGTGATGTTGCGATCGATGCAGGCGGCGGTATACCAACCTGCCAACGAAGGGCACTTTGGATTGGCTCTTGATCACTATGCACACTTCACTTCACCCATCCGTCGCTACCCGGACTTGCTCGTGCATCGCGCGATAGGCCATTTGCTGGCGGGTGGCAAGGCGAGCAATTATCCGATTTCCGCCGGAGAGATGCAGCAACTGGGCGAGAGCTGCTCGGTTACCGAGCGCCGGGCTGAGGAGGCTACACGCGATGTAACCAACTGGCTGAAGTGCGAATATATGCTGGAGCATATCGGTGATGAGTTTAATGGCGTTATTTCTTCTGTTACCTCTTTTGGATTGTTTGTTCAACTGGATCAGGTTTTTGTCGAGGGTCTTGCACACATCACCAGCCTCGGTAGCGATTACTATCATTTTGATCAGGCTGCCCATACGCTGACCGGCGAGCGACAGGGGCGTGTTTACCGGCTTGGTGACCCGATACGGATTCGCGTCGCTGCGGTGAACCTCGACGAGCGTAAAATTGACTTTCAGGCGATTGAAGATGAGAAAAAGGGCAGGCGTGGCAAGAAGCGACCGGATAAGCGAACCTTGAAGCGCAAGGAGAGACAAAAAAACAAGCGGGCTAAATCCTCGCAGGAGAAAGAAGGATCCTCCCAGTCGTCAGCAGCGCAGCCAACATCAAAACCAAAACCGAAATCCAAGTCGAAAAAGAAGAACAAGGTCGATAAAGGTAAGGGTTCTGGTAAAGGTTCTGGCAAGAGCAGGGCGGATCGCAAGGCTGTCGCTGGCAGCAATAAAAAAGGCAAGCAGGGCCGCTAATTGAGTAACGAACTGATCTATGGCATCCACCCCGTCAACGCCTTGCTGGAGCGTGATGCTGCGCGTGTAGTCAAGGTGCTGGTGATCGAAGAGGATGCCAACAGCCGCCTGCAGGCTTTGGTTGATAATGCGCGGGAACGTGGTGTCTCTGTCGAGATCCGCCAACGTCAACAGCTCGAGCAGATGCTGCCGGATGCTGTTCATCAAGGCGTTATTGCGGAATTTCGGGACCCTGGTCCGCGCAATGAAAAACAATTGAAAACCGATATCGAGTACTGGAGCGATCCCTGGCTGGTGCTGGTACTGGACTCGCTGCAGGATCCTCACAATTTGGGTGCCTGCCTCAGATCAGCTGATGCGATGGGGGTGAATGCAGTCATTATCCCGAAAGACAACAGCGTCGGCCTGACTGCATCGGCTCGCAAGGTCGCTGCAGGTGCCGCGTCTACTGTGCCCTTGTACCGGGTGACCAATCTGGTGAGAGCGCTGGCTATGCTGCAACAAAGTGGGGCCTGGGTATATGGTGCAGCGGGGGAGGCCACTCGTGTGCTGCCGGATCTCGATTTCAGCACCCGTGCGGTGGTGGTTATGGGGCAGGAAGGTAATGGACTCAGGCGGCTGACACGGGAGGCCTGTGACGATTTATTCAGTATTCCGATGTTGGGCACGATCAGCAGCCTTAATGTCTCCGTTGCCACAGGAATAACGCTCTATGAGGTTTCCAGGCAACGGGCCAAAACAGGCTGAATCGGGCTTGATGCCAGACTGATCGGGAGTTCACCCATTTTGCCCTGAAATTTGAAAATTATGCGGTTATGCTTTATTATTCCGCGGCTAAGTTTACTAATCAACCCCGCTCGCGGGGCCTCCTTGCCTCTGGTTTGGCCTCAGACCTGAAAGTCTGATGAACCGGGCAAATCCCATAAGGAGCTACAATTGAGACACTATGAGATCGTGTTTCTGGTCCATCCGGATCAGAGCGAGCAAGTCCCTGCCATGGTAGAACGCTACCGCGGCATTATCGAAGGCAGCGAAGGTGTGGTGCACCGCCAGGAAGACTGGGGTCGCCGGCAGCTGGCCTACCCCATCAACAAGGTCTACAAGGCACATTACATTCTTCTCAATATCGAATGTGAGCGTGACACTCTGGAAGAACTGACCAGTGCCTTCCGGTTCAACGATGCCGTTATCCGTCACATGGTGATGAAGATGGAACGTGCTGTTACCGAGCCTTCTTTACTGATCAAAAAGGACGAAGGTAACAAAGCTGCCAGCGCTCCGAGTGGTGGTTCCTCAGATGATGCCGAGCCGGCTTCCCCAGCTGCGGAGTCCGAATCTGCAGCTGCCGATGGCAGTGGCGGTGATTCGGAAACTGCCGAGACCGCATAGGACTTACGGCTGACAATATCTCGCGTTGAGTAGCCAGGGGGCACCCACCCCTTAATCAGGGTTCCGGCGTAACTTTGGAACCCATGATGAGCAAGGCACTCTAGTCGGGATTCCGTCTGATGAAGATGAAGAGAACCGTGATCAACTCCGGTTTGGATCTGATAAAAAACTTTAGGAAAATTTGGTTATGTCACGTTATTTCCGGCGCAGAAAATATTGCCGCTTTACCGCTGAAGGTATTACCGATATTGATTACAAAGATATCGAATTGCTGAAAGGTTTCGTCACCGAAACCGGGAAAATTGTTCCCAGCCGTATTACGGGAACCAAAGCTCGCTACCAGCGACAGTTGGCAACGGCTATCAAGAGAGCCCGCTACCTGTCACTGTTGCCTTACACTGATCAACACTGATTTATAGCGGGTGAACGCGCAGTCGTTCTTTTTTGAGGTTTTGATTGCACTGCTAGTCAAGACCAGTCACCAATGCAGGCATTTGGCATTGGCTCGAAACGCAGGCTAGGCAAGCATGCTGCAGCTGGCATCACTTGCATTGCGTGGCCCTTATGCGGCCGCTGCGGTGGCTACCGGATTACTCTTTTGTGGTCTGGTTTTGCCCATGCTGGCTGGACCCATGGGCGCTTTTGCTGCGTTGATGTTGATTTGGGCCAGCGCCGCGATACTGGCATTGGTACTGATGCGGCAAGGCCTTCCTGCTGCGGTATTAACAGTAGGTGCGGCATTGGCGATGCTGGCCGTGATGTCTGTATTTGCCAAGGGTGCTTTATGGCAGATACTGCTGGTTACCGTTCAGTTCTGGTTGCCGGCATTGATCGTCGCCTGGGTGTTGCGTCAGACTGTTCGGCTTGATCTGGCGGTCGTCGCTGCTTGCGCTATCGGGCTCGCTGCGATTGTTTTGATGTACATGCGCCTGGGTGATCCGGAAGAAGCCTGGCGTCAAGTGTTGACCTTGCAGTTTGAAAACAGTGGTGCCGGTGAGATGCAAGGGGTATCGGCGGAAGTCATGCAGCAAATGGCCAATAGTATGGCCAAACTGGCCACCGCAGCCAGCGCCGTCATGATTATGTTGACCTCGGTAGGCAGTGTGCTGCTGGCCAGATTCTGGCAGGCAAAGCTCTTTAATCCCGGTGGTTTTCAGGATGAATTCCACCAACTGCGATTCGGCAAGGCTGCTGCAACTGTCGTGTTGATCGTTTGTGCTATCGCTTTAACCATCGACAATGCCTTGGTGAGTGATATCGCAATCGTGCTGATGGTTGCTTTTTTGTTCCAGGGTTTGTCAGTGGTGCACAGCCTGGTCAAGCAGCGCTCAATGTCGCAGGGCTGGTTGGTTGGGGTCTATATTATGATGATGCTGCCTCACACCATTGCGTTGCTCGGGGCACTGGGCCTGGCTGACAACTGGCTTAATGTTCGGCGTTTGCCGGACAGTACAAATAATGACGACAGCTGATACGGCATACCGGCCAAGCAGGTTTGGCGTTGCAAAAAATTTGAGTTAAGCAAGCTCCGGATCACTCTCCAGTCCGGGCAGCGAAACATTAGAACAACTGAGGAAATAACCATGCAAGTGATACTGCTTGAAAAAATAGACAAACTTGGCGATCTGGGAGACCTGGTCGACGTGAAATCCGGTTTTGCACGCAACTTTTTACTGCCGCAGTCAAAAGCAGAACCTGCAACCCCAGCCAATCTTGAAGCATTCCAGGCACGTCGTGCCGAATTGGAAAAAGCCCAGGCTGAAGGTCTTGCCATTGCCCAGACCCGTGCAGAGAAATTGGATGGCACTACCCTGACCGTGACTTCGCGGGCGGGCACCGAGGGCAAACTATTCGGTTCCATCGGCACCGACGAGATTTGTTCTGCCCTGGCTCAGGCAGGTAATGAAGTGCAGAAAAAAGAGGTCCGTATGCCCGATGGTCCGTTACGCAGTATCGGTGAGCATGAAATTGCACTGCACTTGCATGCCGATGTGAACGCGCTGATCACTGTGCAAGTTGTTGCCGACGACGAGTAAGAAACGCTATCAGGTTTGCTACCAATCAATTGGTGGCAAGCCCCGGCTCTTGTGGTCCCGGTCCGTAATCCCGGCCTCAGTCTTTAGTTGCCGCCCCAGTTTTTAGTTGCGCCTGTTTGTAGTTGTCTTTGTTTGTGGTTGCCTTTGTTTTTAGTTACGGGGCTTTTTTTAAGGGGTATTTTTTTAGGGAACAGTTTACTATGACACCCTCGCCGGGACTTCTCCCGCGATACCTCCGGCACAGAGTGGGGATGGCTTGAAAAAAACCGATACAGGTCCGAATAACGGCGATGCTGAAAGCGCCGGTGGACATCAAAAAAGCGGATCACAGACGCCAGACCCGCAAACCAAGGATCCCCAAACGATAGAGTCAGGGCCGGGTCTTTCGTCAGATGAGGCGCTCGGAATAGACCTTGATGCGTCTGTATCCCCGGCAGCAACTAATGCTGCCTCTGATTCCACACTGGATCAGTCTCTGGAAGATGCCGCGCCATGGGGACATATTGAACCCACCCTCATTGATTATCCTGACCCGACAGCCGTATTGTCCCAATTGCCACCCGAGCTGACCGGTGATGAGGCAGGGCAACTGCCGGACATGTCCTTCGCAACCGGCGAGCAACTGCCATCCGCTTACAATCCTCACTCAGCCAAGCCGGACTGGTCTTCAAACAACGGCGCCCGATCCAATGGTAGTCGCGATCGAGCATTTGATGCAGCACGGGTACCGCCACATTCAATAGAATCAGAGCAGGCTCTGATTGGCGCGATGTTGCTCTCTGACCGGGCGTTTGAAGCGGCTGCAGATCTGACCGTTGAGGTAGATTTCTACCAGTACAATCATCGTTTGATTTATCGCGCCATTGCAGCATTGGCTTCCGAGAGTCTTGCAACCGATGTTGTTACTGTGACTGGCTGGCTGGAGAAACACGGGTTCCTGGAAGAGGCGGGCGGGCTTCATTACGTGGCGGCTCTGGCACAGGAATCTCCGGGTGCTTCCAACGCGAAAGCCTATGCCGGCATTGTTCGCGAGCGCTCGGTGTTGCGTCAATTGATCAGTGCCAGTAATGAAATTGCCGATGCGGCGTTTTCACCCGAAGGCCGCGACAGCAAGGATCTACTCGACTTTGCGGAAACCAAAGTCTTCTCGATTGCCGATCAAACCAATCGCGCTGGTGATGGTTTCGCTGATATCAAATCGGTTCTCGGACGTGCGGTGGAGAGAATCTCTTATTTGTTTGAAAGTGGCGATGCGATTACCGGCTTGCCAACCGGGTTTACCGAACTCGACGAAAAAACCTCGGGCTTGCAACCGGCTGATCTGATTATCGTTGCCGGGCGGCCGTCGATGGGTAAAACCACCTTTGCCATGAATCTTGCTGAACATGCTGCTTTATCCGGTGATCAACCGGTAGCGGTGTTCAGTCTGGAAATGCCAGCAGAGCAACTGGCGATGCGTATGATTTCCTCTATTGGACGTGTAGAGCTGCAAAAACTGCGTACAGGCAAGCTGGCAGAGCAAGACTGGCCACGCATAACGTCTGCGATAACGTTGCTGAACCAGAAGAAAAATGTATTTATCGATGACACCCCCTCCCTGACTCCTACTGATCTCCGCGCGCGTGCCCGGCGGCTTAAACGCGAACAGAATGGTTTGGGACTGATTGTCATAGATTATCTGCAATTGATGAGGGTGGCGGGATCTGCCGAAAATAAAGCGACAGAGATTGCGGAGATTTCGCGTTCTCTGAAAGCGTTGGCCAAAGAACTGGATGTGCCCGTGATTGCACTTTCGCAATTGAATCGCAGTCTCGAGCAGCGTCCGGACAAACGTCCGATTATGTCTGACTTGCGTGAATCAGGTGCGATCGAGCAGGATGCCGACGTCATCATGTTTATTTATCGCGATGAGGTTTATAACCCTGATCTTGAAGAGTCCAAGGGCAAGGCTGAAGTGCTGATTCGCAAGCAACGGAATGGGCCCATCGGGTCGCTGATGCTCACTTTTCTGGGTCAATTCACCCGCTTTGAAAACTACTCTCCTGAGCTACACCATAGCTCGGGTGTCAACGAGTCGAATTTTTAGTCCATGCCTGTGCTGCCTTCTGGTAAGCAACACGGGTTGCTGCTCGACAACGAATTTGTGGTGTTCCAGGTTCGATGAGCCGGTCCCGGCGTTCTGTGGAGATTGAACTTTCCCGGTCCGCATTGCGCCACAACTTCTCAATAGCCCGTGAGCTTTGCCCGCAGTCGAAAACCTTCGCTGTTCTGAAATCAGATGCCTATGGTCATGGGGCTATTGAGTGTGCCGAAATTCTTGATGACAGCGAGGCCTTTGCTGTAGCCATCATTGATGAAGCAGTATTGCTGCGTGAGGCAGGAGTCAAGAAGCCGTTGTTGATTTTGCAAGGGCCGCAGTCAACCGACGATGTCAGGTTAGCTGATCAGTTTTCTTTATCTCTGGTCATTCATGATCCGCAACAACTTCAGATGCTGAAAACTGAACATACTCGATCGGTGCTGGACGTGTGGCTAAAAGTGGATACCGGTATGGGTAGGCTCGGGGTGCAGGTACAGGATGTTGTCCCCATATTGACCAAGCTGCTTTCGCTTGGCAATCTGCGTTTGACGGGCTTGCTGTCTCACTTTGCCTGCGCAGACCAGCCGCAACATGCCTTAAACGCCATACAGCTTTCCCGTTTGATGGAATGCCATGGTCTGGTGCAGGCAAGCTCGCCAAACAACAACTCATTGCTGCTGAGTATTGCCAACTCGGCAGCGATCCTGCAGCATTCCTCGAGTCATCTGGACTGGGTACGCCCGGGTATCATGCTTTACGGCTCGGATCCGGTAGCATTTGAAATGGGCAAGGATTCACCCCGGGTCATTGCCAGCTCTGCTCTGCAACCGGTCATGACCGTGTGCGCTCCCTTGATTGCCATTAAAACGCTGACGAAAGGTGCCACGATCGGCTATGGGCAAGGGTATGTCTGTCAAAGGGACATGACTGTGGGTGTGGTGGCGATTGGTTATGGAGATGGGCTGCCGAGGTCGATAACGGGCGCTCAGGTGGCTGGTTGTAACCCGCGAGCTTACGTCAGTATCAATGGATCGCGAGCTGAAGTTCTTGGCCGAATCTCAATGGATTCGATCGTGATCAATCTCAGTGAGCTCGATCACACATCGACCTATCCCACATCGGACAGCTCCACAGCAGCCTACCCCACAGCAACCTACCCGGAAGCGGCCACACAGACATCAGCCTTCCAACTGGGAGACAGGGTAGAGATCTGGGGTAGCAGCCAGCCTGTTGAACAGCTGGCACGCTGTGCAGGCACATTGCCTTACGAGCTATTTTGCTCGATTCGAGGCGCACGCCGCTGGTCCGGTTGAGCACAGCGGCGTTGCGCGCGATGCGCTTAATCTGGTGATCTGGTGATCTGGGAGGGGGTTAGCCCCTGTCCAGATGTTGCAACTTGTCGGGCACGTCTTCCCATTCCTTGGCATCTGCAGGTGGGTCTTTCTGCATGGTGATAACGGGCCATTTTGCAGACAGTTCCTCATTCAGGGCGAGGTACTCCTGCTGGTCTTCAGGCAGGTCTTCTTCTGCATAAATTGCGTTGATAGGACACTCTGGTTCACAAAGTGAGCAATCAATACACTCCTCAGGGTCAATCACCAGAAAATTTGGCCCCTCATGGAAGCAATCGACCGGGCAAACCTCCACGCAATCCGTATATTTACATTTGATGCAGTTGTTGGTCACGATAAACGTCATTAGAAGGCTTCCTCGAGCTCACTTACAAGTTGCAAATAGTAACAAATTTATCATGATACGGCAGTCACGGATCGATATGCTATACCCATAGGGTCGGGGTGAGTGGATTCAGATTTCCCGAGTTCAGCCGATTCACTGTTTGCACCGATTTTACAGGAGTTCCGATGAAATCTATAAAAAAGGCAGTTTTTCCGGTTGCCGGAATGGGCACCAGGTTTCTGCCTGCCACCAAGGCGAATCCAAAGGAAATGTTACCCGTTGTTGACAAGCCATTGATCCAGTACGCAGCCGAAGAAGCGGTCGCTGCCGGGGTTGATACACTCATTTTTGTGACTGGCAGGAACAAGCGCTCGATCGAGGATCATTTCGATACAGCGTATGAAATGGAACGGGAACTGGAAGCTAAAGGCAAAAAGGAGATGCTCGAAGTACTTCGTGGCATTTTACCCAAGCACGTCAATTGTGTTTTTATCCGCCAGTCCGAAGCGCTGGGACTTGGACACGCGGTATTGTGTGCCAAACCCGTCGTGAATGGCGACCCCTTCGCGGTCATTCTGGCTGATGATTTGATTAATTTCTCGGCCAAACCTTGTCTGTCACAAATGGTTGATGTATTCAACTATCAGCATTGTTCAATACTGGGTACCCAAACTGTCGACAAGAAACACGTCAGCTCATATGGCATTGTTGATGGTACTGAAGTCAAGCCGGGCTTGATGGAAGTGTCGGGTATTGTCGAGAAGCCCGATATAAAAGACGCACCAAGTACAACAGCGGTTGTTGGTCGTTACATTTTGATGCCTCAGATATTCGAAAAACTGGAAACCACCAAACGTGGTGCAGGTGGTGAGATTCAGCTGACTGATGCGATAGCACAGCTATTGCAGGAACAGCGTGTGTTGTCCTATACCTTCGAAGGCAAACGCTTTGATTGCGGAAGCAAGCTCGGCTATCTGAAGGCACAGGTTGAATTTGCACTTGAGCATGAGGAAGTTGGAAGCAAATTTCGCGAGTATCTCGAAGAGCTGACAGCGGTTGAAAAAAAGAAAGTTGTTAATATGCGCAAGAAAACCTGAGCATAGCCAGCCCCCGATCGATAATATCGATCAATAATATTGATTAGTAAAATCGATCAATAAAAAAGCCCGCATCAGCGGGCTTTTTTATTGTAGCCGTCAAGCAGCCCGTGGTTTTAAATTTTCGGGGTCATACAAGGGCTCGCTTTCCACTGTCGCTTTACGAAGCTTTCCGAACACATCGATTTCAACTTCGGTACCGGCCTTTGCCAGGTCGGTTCGAATGTATCCCAATGCGATGCTCTTGCCGATGCAGTGCCCGTAGCCGCCCGAGGTTGTATATCCAATCACTTCTCCGTCCAGCATCACCGGACAGCCGTAGGCTGCATCACAGTTGTCGGCGTCGTCCAGAAGAAACGGCACAAACACATCAGGCATGCCTTGTTGTTGCTCTGCCTGCAAAGCCTCCTTGCCGATGAAATGTGCCTTGTCCAGATTGACGAAGCGATCAAGACCCGAGCGCAGTGGAGAGTATTCATGGTCCAGCTCAAGTTTCCATGCGCGATAGCATTTTTCAAGGCGCATGGATTCCATTGCATAGATTCCGAAATCCTGCAGTTGATGGGCAGCTCCAGCTTCCATCAGGGCATCATATAAAGCCTGCTGGTGCGCTACCGGGACATGCAGCTCCCAACCCAGCTCCCCAACATAGTTAACCCGCATTGCCAGCACTGATGCTTCCAGCAATTGCAGATGCTGGTAGCTCAACCAGGGAAAACCGGTATTGGACAAGTCCGCATTGGTCAGGGTCTGCAGAATGTCTCGGGATTTGGGGCCGGCTAAAACCAGTGTGCCCAGTGTCTCGGTGACATCGGAGATTTCGATGTCGTGTGATTCGCCGGGCAAGTGTTCTTGCAACCACTGCATGTCGTGCCACTTGGCCGCTGCGGCCGTGATCATGAAAAAGTGATTTTCGCCCATCCGGGTGATAGTCATTTCTGACCAGACTCCACCGTCTTCGGCGCAAAAATACGATAAGGTCAATCTGCCTTGGCGCGGTAGATTGCCAGCGATCAGTGTGTCGAGCCAGGCCGCCGCCCCATCGCCTTTGATCTCGTATTTGGTAAATCCGCCAAGGTCGAGTATTCCGGCATGTTCTCTGACATGACGGCATTCTTCCCCAACCCGTTCAAACCATGTGTTGTGATGAAATCCGGGTGCAGAGTCGACGGCGTCACCGGCCTTGGCAAACCAGGTTGCTCTTTCCCAGCCACCTCTGGCACCAAACTGAGCACCTTTGTCAGCTAAAGTCTGATAAACCGGTGAGGTATGTTTTGGTCTGCCAGCCGGCCATTCATCTTCGGGAAAAATAATTGCGTATTCATTTTGGTACAGTTCAGTAGCCCGATCGACGACATATTTTTGATCGGCATAGTCGGTGTATCTTCTGGGGTCCGTTACCCACAAATCCCATTCCGGTTTACCGTCAACAACCCATTCAGCAATTGATTTACCTGCGCCGCCACCCTGACAAATGCCAAAGCTGAAACTGCAGCAATGGAAAAAATTGGGCAACCCGAAGGCAGGGCCGATGTAAGGTAAGCCATCGGGAGAGTAGGGGATCGGGCCATTGATGACTTTCTGAACACCTACGCTGCCAAGGATCGGCATCCTGTTGCAGGCCTGCTCGATGTACCACTCAAGACGTTCAAGGTCATCAGGGTACAATTCGTAGGCAAAATTGTCAGGGATTTTTCCGTCCGCCCAATGAGGTGTGGCTTGTTGTTCGTAGGGACCCAGAATTAGCCCGTGTTTCTCCTGTCGCAGGTAGTAGGAGTCATCCGGATCTCGAACCAATGGCATCAAGCCGTCCGCCTGTTCAAGTTCCGGCACTGATTCCATCACCAGATACTGGTGTTGCATCGACACGATGGGCAGGTACTGGCCGGCCATGGCGGCAACTTCAGCACCCCGGTAGCCACCGGCATTGATGACGTATTCGGCAGTGACAGAACCTTTGTCTGTTTCGACCAACCATTCAGCAGAGTCTGTTCTGCTGATCGCTGTCACCCGTGTAAAGCGACTGATTTCAGCGCCCATACCCCGCGCTTTACTGGCTAGAGCCTGAGTGAGCTGGCTGGGATCGATATCGCCATCATGGGGGTCCCATAGTGCTCCTTCCAGACCGTGGTCTTCGAGGAAGGGGTTACGTTCTTTCATTTCCCTGGTATCGAGTATTTCATAGCCAATACCCATCGCATTGGCCATAGCTGCGACATGGTGAAATTCTTTCATGCGGTCAGCGGTCTGTGCCAGCCGTATTGAGCCTGTCTGGTGATAGTTGATCGGATAGTCGGGATCGCCTGCCAGTTCCGCATACAAGCAGGTACTGTAGTGCTGCAGCTTGATAATATTGCGACTTCCCGAGAAGGTCGGAATATTGCCAGCAGCATGCCATGTCGAACCGGAGGTGAGTTCGTCCATTTCAAGCAGCAGCGTGTCAGTCCAGCCCATTTTTGCCAGATGGTAGAGTGCACTACAGCCAACAACGCCGCCGCCGATGACAACAACACGTGCGTGAGATTTCATAGATTTTTACCTGTCAATACCGGGTCAGCTTTACTGGGTCAGTTTTACTGGGTCAGCTTTAGTTTGTTAAAGCTGCTTTGGTCGCGTCTTCCGGCAGCAATACATTGTGATTTTTTCGGATGATCTGATCGATGTCATTGTTGATGTGTTGTGGATAATGTGTGCTCAGAATTGTCTCTGCTTTTTCGCGGGCTTTTTCAAGTAACACAGGTTTGCTCATCTCTGCCCACTCTTTGGGGCTGAGTCGGTCACCGATGTCGGGATAAACATATTCCTTTTGCATCAAGTTCAACGTTTGCGGATGTCCGAGGTAGTGGCTGGGGCCATCCACACAAACATCTCGCATCGCATCCAGCGATAACGTTTCATCATTGACTTCGATGCCGCGTACCGTCCGGTTGATCGCCCCCAGCATGTCATTGTCGATCACAAATCCTTCTATGCAACAGCCAAGCAATGAGGCGTGCATGCCGGCCGATTCGTACACCATGTTGGCACCGCTGTGGGCTGCCAGCGTATTGGTATAGCCTTTTTCATAGCCAGATTGGGCATCGGGAAACTTTGCATCGGCCATACCTGCTGCAATACCGGTGGGTAAGTCATAGTAGCGACCCATCTGTCCACAGGCGGCCATCAGTACAGCTTGTTCGCCACTACCACCACTCATCGCCCCTGTACGTAAATCGGAAACAAATGGCCAGGTGCCGTAAATGGCGGGATGCTTGGGAACCATCAGGTTCACCCAGACCAGACCCGCCAGTACTTCCGCAACTTCCTGAACCACTGATCCCGCCAGTGCAGCGGGGCTGGTAGCACCTGCCTGACCTGCAGCCAGCAACAGGACCGGCATACCGGAGTGCACGGCTACTTCCATACAATGACAGGAGTCTTCGGCAAATCGCAGTGGAGGCACGACAAAACAGTTGGACATGCTGACAAAGGGACGTTTACGCCACGCTGCCTCTCCACCTGCGATGCTGTGCAGCATTTTGATTGACTCGCGAACATGCTCAGGCTCTACCCAGCTGGTCCCAACATGCTTGCTGGTACCCTTGACTGCGGCGTAGCAAGTGTTAAAGTCCAAATCGGCGGGCTCCACCATGTCTCTGGCAACCAGAGGCCGCTGGAAAAAATGAATGTGATCCAGTTGATCTACCAGTCGAGCAATGTTGTAGAGATCGAGCAGCGTTGATTCGCGATATTCATTGTTTACAACGTCCGCGATGTGGACCGCAGCACCGGCGGTACCGAAGTGAACTTTGGAGCCACTGATGTGCATGTCGTGGCGGGGATCTTGAGCGTACAAGGTGAAGTCGCGAGCACAGTTTGCAATGGTATCTTCGACCAGCGCACGCGGGAACATCAGCCGGCCTTCTTTGAAACTGCCGCCACCCTTGCATACAGTTTCAATACACGAAGGCGTGGCTTGGGAGAGGCCGATGTTTTCGAGCACGTCGAGCACAGCGTGATGAATTTTTGCCACGTCCTGCTCGGTCAGTGGCTGATACTTGCCACCACTCATTCCCGGACGTACGGCACGATCAGCCTCTGCCAGTGGGGCTTCTCTCAGTTTTCGTTTGGCTGCCCTTGCGCCACGTCGAACCCGGGTTTTACCCGGTGCATCCGGCCTATCGGGATTTTGAGCCATGGGGAGTTTCTAGCCAATGTAGGAACGCACGATTATTCCGTTAGTTGGGGGAAATGGGGCAATCAGGAACGACGGATCAAGATTTGCGAGCGACGCGGTCCGCGATCTGTTGTCTTGCTTGTTTGGGGGGCATGCCGAACAGTAGACGAAATCGTTTCGAGAAATGTCCTGCCGAGCTGAAACCGCAGGCAAGTGCGACGTCCAACACAGAAAGCGTGGTCTGTTCCAGAAGGCGCTTGCTGGCCTGGAGTCGCAAGTCCTGGTAATAGTGTGTTGGTGTTGTGTCCATGTGGGCGCGAAACAGCCGCTCGAGTTGGCGCTTTGAGATGCCGATTATCTCAGCCAGTTCCTGTGTCGTCAGTGGTTGTTCGATATTGGCTTCCATCAGTTCCACACAGTCAATCAGACCTTGATGGTGGAGTCCGATTCGCGATTGCACATCCATTCTTTGAGGCTCATTGGCCTGCCGGATGGATGCATGGATAAACAAATCCGAAACCTGCCTTGCCAGATCGCGCCCATGATCTGTTTCGACGATGGTCAGCATCATATCAAGAGCGGCACCACCGCCTGCACAGGTAAACAGATTGCCATCGATCTCATACAATTCAGAGGAAACCTGTATTGAAGGAAATTCTTCTCGAAAGCCGGGCATGCTCTCCCAATGCAAGGTACATCGCTGATTGTTGATCAGTTGTGCTCTGGCCAACAGAAAGCTACCGGTGTCGACAGCTCCCATCAAGGTTCCCTCCCGGGCAAGGCGTTTAAGTTCTACTGT
>CALFCE010000058.1 GCA_937951215.1 uncultured Granulosicoccaceae bacterium | reverse complement strand
ATTTTTACCTATATCTACTCCAACTCTAGTAATCTTCATTTTGGACTTCTCCTCATTTGAATGATCTTTTTAGCGAATGAACATTCTGGCACATTGATGCCGATATAAAGGTGAGGAGGGGTCCATCCCATTGGAGTTTTTCTCAGTCGACCGGTCACTCTAGTCGTTTTCGACTTACTATCGTAGATTCAAGACACTCCAACACGATGATCAGGCTCTTCGATCAACAGATCAGGTGACCTGTAAACAATGCACACCACAATCCAACGCCAACTTGCCGTCATTTTGCATGCGGACGTTGTCAACTCCACCAGCCTGGTAAAAAACGACGATATCGCGGCTCATACCGGCACCCAGGCGCTGTTCAAAATCCTCGATCGCAACATAGCCAACAATCACGGAGAAACCATTGAGCGGCGGGGGGACGCTGTACTGGCCCTGTTTCAACGAGCCTCTGACGCCCTGGCCGCTGCACAAGGGACGCAGAACGAACTCAGCATTGATCAATCTCCCACTGCGGGCTTCTCACTCAGAATTGGTATTAGCTTGGGCGAGGTGATTATCGCCGATGGCACCATGACCGGGGCTGGAGTCATCATGGCACAGAGGCTGGAACAACTGGCTAATCCGGGTGAAATCGTTATGCAGGCTGCAGCGGCAGAGACGCTTCCTGATCATATTGGAGGTCAGTTGCAGAAGGTTGAGCAACACAAGATAAAAGGATTCGATGATCCGGTGCGGGTACATCGAATGCACAGCGCTATCGCAAATGACAATAAAGATTCTCGATCACCAGGCAATTCAGAGACAACATTTGTACCGGCTAAAAAGCAGTTCTTGTTTTCTATAAAGTCATTGATGGCTCTGTTGGCGGTATCTCTCGTTTGCGGAATTTTGTTTTATATAGAAGTCATCATCCCCTCTTTTGTTGAAGGAAAGGATACTCCAACAATAGCAATTCTACCGTTTGCAAACCTCAGTGATGACGAAAGCAATGTTTATTTATCTGACGGTATCACCGACGAGCTCATCAGAGATCTCTCGGTACTTTCTGATCTTTTCGTCATATCACCAACATCCGTCAAAGCCTATAAAGACCGCGTTATAGATTTACCAAAAGCCGCTGCAGAATTAAACGCTGACTATCTGCTTGATGGCGCAGTCGAACAGGTTAATTCGACTCTGATCATTACAGCTCAAATGATAGATCCAGAACCCTACAGGATCGTCTGGGAAAAGAAATTCACCAGAGACATTTCAGACATATTTACGCTAAAGAATGAGATAGGCCAAACAGTTCTCTCCTCATTGAATATACGCCTGACAACGCACCAGAAGGAACGACTGACCCGTAAACCCACCAACAACCTTGAGGCATACAACCTATATCAACAGGGCCGTTCATATACGTTTTCTGCATCTCAACGTCGCCTCGGTAATGAGCTATTGAGACAAGCCATTGAGATTGACCCTGGGTTCTACAATGCGTACGCAGCTCTGGCCTATAGCCACGCCACTGCAGTTTCCTTCGGACAATCTCTGGACAAGGATAAAGAACTGGATACCGCCTTTCGTTTGGCAACAAAGGCAGTGGCGATGAATCACCAATCTGCCGAGGCAAATGTCGCGTTAGCAATTGCGTTTCTATTGCGAGGGAAACACGAAGAGTCACTCGATGCGGCCGGGCGCGCGATGGAGGCAAACCCCGGCTATGCTGCCGGTCACGGGATTCACGGGTGGATACTCACCATGTCCGGCAATCCCTCGCAGGCACTAGCTTCATTTAGCCAGGCGGTCCGTTTGCAACCCACTTCAAATGGTGTGGTTTTGGGTGTCTACGGTGCCACTTACTATATGGCGGGGCGATACGAGGAAGCACTGGCTATCCTGGAGGAATCCATCACCTTGAACCCCAACTTGCTGACCAGCCATGCGTTTCTTGCAGCAACTTATCAACGATTAAATCAGCCAGATGATGCAGCCTGGGAAGCAGAGGAAGTCATCGCTCTGAACCCTGATTTCAAAATCACGCAGTGGCGTTGGATCGAGACCTATAAAAACAAGGACGACCCTCCTTTGCTGGGTTTGAGAGAAGATTTGCAGAAGGCAGGATTAGCTCTTTAGAGACCAAAGTTCATCGCAGAAACCATCAATCTGACAAAAATCGCGCTACTTCCTGAAGAAACTTTTCCATCGCTGGTTCGCCTTTTAACAGAGCATGATTTCGCCCTTCCAACGGAACAAATCGCGCACCGGGGATGGCTGCTGCCATCTTTCGACCTTCCTCAAATGGCGATCGACCATCCTCTCTCACGTGCAGCACCAAGGTGGGTGCTACCACTCCGGGCAGTTCATCCTCCACATCGATTTCGTCAGTCGCGAGCTGAATCCTCGCAGCCGATTCAGGTGTCGCTGCTATCCGTTGAAACCGGGTAAAGCCGGCAAGTTGATCCGGGCTCGCATCGGGCATGAAAAAGGTTCCAAACATTTGGATATAAGCATCAATTTCCTTACCCCAACCCTGTTTTATCATGGTGATAAATGCATCGCTCTCAGCTATATCTCCCTCCGTACCGCGCCTGCGACGGCCGCGGGCATAGCCGCCATAGAGCACCAGCTTAGTGACACGATCAGGCTGTCGCGCTGCAAATACAGCTGCGGTAGCTGCCCCCTGTGACAGGGCTACTACTGAAAACTGCTCCAAATCAAGAGCATCTACTACGGCTAACAGATCTTCAACCGATCTCTCGAATGACATATCAGCAATTTCTCTGTCTGACAATCCGCTGCCACGGACATCAAACCTGACAATGGAATATTCTCCTGCAAGAACTTCCAGCAACGCGCGCCTCGAGGGTAATGACAAATCATGTTCCAGGTGACTGAGCCAGTTGGAAACCAATACCACCGGTGGACCTTCACCCAGTATCGAATACGCAATACTGGTTCCATCTGCAGATTGGCAATATCTAATCGATTGAGAAGCTGCCAGCGAATCAATAGTTGTCGAAGACGATTTGATGGATGGAGTTAATTTGTACACTCGAACTGGAGCTGATACATGCTTTAGAACGTGCTCACCTATATATTCGAAATCAGCAGCAATACTATTAACGACCTGATCACGAACCGCACCGGAAACACCGATCTCACCAGATTCAACCAAGGATTCAATTCTGGCCGCTATATTGACTCCCTCTCCATGGATATCCTGCCCATCATCATAAATATCGCCTAAATGCACTGCGATTCGAAATGTCAGGATGCTGTCGCCAAGCCTGGCCTGCAATTCGAGAGCACACTCGGCAGCCCTTTTTAATGACGCAAACTCAGCAAGAAAACCATCTCCGGTGAGTTTGACTATTTTGCCTGAGTGGAATTCAATAACCGGGTAGAGAACCCGTTCGCATGCAGCCTTCCATGCTTCAACGGTAGTGGCGCTATCATTTTCAATCATGGTGGTATAGCCAGCCACATCCGCCATCATAATCGCTGCCAGTCTCAGTTCACTGCAATCCGACAATGCTAGTTCTCCGTTGACCAGTAAAACCAAGAGTAACGCAGGAGCTTGTAATAATCGATGTGATTTTCACAGTCTGTGTTAATCACTGCGCTGACGCTATCAGTCGAGAAAGCAGAGCTACATCACCATCCCGGAATAGCAGGTGATGTAGCCCTACCGGTTACCTGAACAGCACGCAATGCTCACTGTTCAGATTCAGGCTATAGCTGGCCACACGCGACCGGCTACAGGTTGGAGGAAATATGATTGTGTGAAGAACAAATGCGCCAGGCCAATCGGGTTCGACTAGCTTCTTGGGTCGCACAACCGGGCATCATCCCAGCGCTGGCTAACCATCCGGTCCACCTGATAGATTGTGAAGTTGCCCTTGATTTCGCTTGATAGTACCTGTGACTCAAGACCAACAGATATCTTGTCACCGTCAACTGCGAGATCCAGACAGCTGCCATCAATTGTCGGGACGGTTCGAGTTTCAAAGCCCACCTCACCCTCTACAATGTGATAAGACAACACCTGCTGTAAACGCTGTTCATTACCTTCAGCTACCAGCACCGTCTCTAGTAGATACTTCGAACCCTCTGCCGCCAGCGCACTGTCTGCAGGTACGAACATCGTGTACTTCATGCGACTATCGAGCCCGTTCAGAACCCCACTCTGCTCCAGCGCTTCGGCGAACACTGAAACACTGGAGTCTGACAGTAACTGCTCGGTAGAAAGCGGGTTTGCAAAGGTGCTTGCCATGGGTTCTGCCGGGTTAGTCGCACAAGCGGCACTGGTAAACAGCGACAGGGCGGCAATTGTGGTGCGTCCGTAAGTTCTGTGGGTCAGGCTTCTGCTAATAACGTTCATGTGATTCTCCGGGACGTGTTATTCAATGTGAGTAACGCTGTACTGCGTTGGCTTGAATACAAGTTTCGGACAATCCGGTCCTTATTCCACGGTGATAATCACCTTGCTTTGGTGAATATTCACGATATCGACAACACCATTGCTCCGCTAAGCAGAGCTAATCGGCAAAAACCCAGCGTATTTCCATTTTCGTTAAACGAAATATTTCGTAGCTATTGCTTTAAAAATTGAATATCGCTAGTGTAAAAACAGCGATCGATCCTGCTTAGGCGCCATTGAGTCTGTAAAGAATAACGCGATCAATCAGAGTCCAACAATACTTGCAAAGCTACTGGAGCGTGGAAAAGTGGATGATCTCCTCGATGGTGTTGATAATACTAATTCCATTTCAACTTTCCTCAACGAATTGGGACTTTCTCAATTAGAGGAGCTATTCGAAAATCAGGATATTGATCTCGAGGTTCTCGCAAAGCTTAAGGCATCCGATCTGAAAGACTTGGGATTATCGGTCGGGCACAGGGTTCGCCTTATGGAAGCCATTAACGGTTTGCATTCCCACGGTCTGATCAACCCCCGCACAGCCTATTCCGCATTTTCAAATTCGACCACTTTTGAAGAACAAGCCGAGCGATACGCAGAAAGGCGACAACTAACCGTGATGTTTGTCGATCTGGTTGACTCGGCTATGATCGCACAGCAATACGACCCGGAAGATTTCGGCCTGATAGTCAGGCAATACCAATCAGTTTGCGAAAATATCGTCAAAACCTACCATGCGCAAATCGCACGTTATTTCGGTGACGGGATATTGATCTACTTTGGCTATCCTACTGCCCATGACAACGATGTAGAGCGTGCTTTGTTGGCAAGCCTTGATATGGTGTCGGGAATAAGGAGATTGAATGACCAAAATAAAGCCCTCGTTGAATCGCCAGAATTAGCCATTCGAATAGGTATTGCTACAGGCCTTGTTGTTGTAGGTGATAGCATTGGAGACCATATGTCACAGGAGCAGGTTGCACTTGGAGAGTGCCCTACCCTGGCTGCAAGACTGCAAAACATGGCAAAACCCGGAAACATCATCGTTGCTGAGAGCACACGGCGATTGGCCGGTAACGCGTTCGAATTTACAGATTTGGGACTGTGCGAGGTTAAGGGGTTTCGTGCAACTCAACACTGTTGGCAGGTAGAATTTTCCCGCTCAAAAGCGGTGCGCGATGAACTATCAAACCCATCTACTTCGCATTTGATGGTCGGGCGCGACATAGAGCTGAATTTGCTGATCTCTCGCTGGAGAAGCGCTTGCGAAGGTAACGGACAGGTGGTGCTGTTAAGCGGCGAAGCTGGCATCGGAAAATCACGTTTACTGAAGGCATTTCGGCACTATCCTGGACTAAACCAGCATAAGGCTTTGTCGCTATATTGCTCCGAATATCACAAAAATTCCGCCCTGTTTCCTATTGTCAGCTTGTTTGCTCAACAGGCTGATATACAGCCATTGGAGCAACCGGAAAAGATCTGGGATAAATTGCAGGCTTTGTTCAAGGAAGCCGGCAATCTTGGCGGAGACGATCAGGCGCTCATCGGAAATCTATTTGATATCCCGACAGATATCCACAAAAATAATTTACTACCCAGCGAACGATTCATCAAACAGAGAACAATGGAAGTACTGATCGAGTATTGGATCAGCCTGTCACAAATTCACCCGATTATTATCGCGATCGAAGACATTCATTGGGCAGATCCTTCAACACTGGAGCTGGTATCCGCACTGATGGATCAGGGCGAGACTAACGCCATAATGCTGATCGCAACCTATCGGTCTGAATACCCCTCGCCATGGGAATCCCACCCACAGGTAACCCGGTTAAACTTGACAAGATTGCCGACACGACACGCCAAAGCGCTGGCGGATAATATTGCCGGCAAATCCCCACTGCCTTCAGAACTAATGGATACCATCGTTAGCCGAACCAACGGTGTGCCCTTGTTCATAGAAGAACTCACTAAATCACTCATAGATAATGAATTTGCAAACGATGTTAGCTACCAAAGTCTTTTACCAGGTGGCCAAATACCAAGCACCCTACATGATTCCTTATTAGCCCGACTCGATCGATTTAACTTCGCCAAACAAGTTGCGCAATATGGAGCGGCATTTGGCAGGGAATTCAGTTTCAGGGAAATAAAAAGCGTTATCGAACTCAGTGAACCGGAACTAACACACCAGCTGGATCAACTGGTAAATGCAGAATTACTTTTCCAGCATGATACTCCACCAAATTCTATTTATCGGTTCAAACATGCACTGGTACAGGATACTGCCTACGAGTCATTGTTGCTTGCAACCCGACAATCCCTGCATAAACGTATCGCGCAGGTGTTAGCTGACGCGGAGAGACAAACTCCCGAAATTGTGGCAGAGCATTTTGAACGTGGTGGCGAAAATTTGCAGGCCGCAGAATACTGGTTGCTTGCTGGCACTATCGCGAAAAAACGATTTTCTCTGATTGAGGCCACACGTTCAGTAAATCGCTGTATTCGCCTGATAGAGGAAACAGACCTACCGGAAACCGATGCCAAAAACAATATTAATATTGTCAAGGCTCTCGCACTGCTTGGGGATATTGCCGGATTGCAGGACGACATTGAACTTGCAAACAAACACTACTCCCAAGCGCTGGAAAAAAATGCAGATGCCCGCTTGAAGAAATGGGTTTCCAATAAATTGCACGTTCAGAAAACAACGATTCGTAATGGGGCAAAGCTTGCCTACGATGTGCATGGCAGCGGCTCGGAAACCATATTACTGGCAACGGCCATTATTTACGGAATCGGCAGTTTGCAGCCGGTGCTCGATTTGTTGTGTCAGGAATACCGGGTTATCACGATACACCCAAGAGGAAATGGCAGATCAGATCCAGTCAAGCGCCCCTATTCAACTCAAGACCAGGCCGATGATCTGGCGGCCATACTGGAGGATATCGATGCAGGGCCAGTGGTAGCGATAGGTCTTTCAAGAGCTGCCAACAACCTGATAAAAATGATGAGTCAGGATTCTTCTCGGGTTAAAAAACTGATTACCGTGGGTTGTCCGGCAACGCCCAGGTTTGCCCACGGCAAGAAATCTGATAGCGAACAAAGCGCTGAAGAGATTGAAGTCGCAAGAAACAAGGAACTAAGACGCGAGAAGGCCTTCGCGGAACGCGACGTAGAAACACTCGTAAAAATGCTGCAATCCAATATTTACACTGAACCTGGCACAGAGCAGCTCCGACAGCGCACCATTGAACTACGCCAGACGCTACCAATAGACACGATATTAAGCTTCTTCGACCCATGCCCTGATATGGACGTTTCTGAAATTTGCAAAGACATTAACGTTCCGGTGTTGGTATCACATGGTGAACTTGATCAGCAGGTATCGACCGAAGCCGCTACCTTTCTAACCAACCTGCTTCCACAGGCGAAATTACATATATTCAATCAATCAGGTCATATTCCCATGGTGACCAACGCGCAGGAGTTTTGCCGCATTATCAAGGCTTTTATCGACGAATAGAAGTTGTTGGTATCTTTGGGTATGTGCCACACGAACTTAGGCCTCACCCAATCGACTTTTAAAGTGAATAGGCCAACCATAGGCTGATTTGTGGAAAGCTGATCAATAGTGTAAGGGTGAGAACATCCATCAATAGAAACCAACTTATTCCTTTGAATATTGTTTCCAATGGCACGCTGTCCCCCACCACTCCCTTCAAGATATAGACGTTTAACCCTACCGGCGGTGTGATAAGCCCAATCTCGAGCAATTTCACCATGATCACGCCGAACCATATCAGATCGTAGCCCAGCTGTTCTACCACCGGGACAACTATCGGAAGCGTCAGTAACATTATACCGATTGGATCCATTACGGTACCCAACACGATATAGATTAACGAAAACGCCATGACTAGCATTATTGCTGGTATATCCAACGATAATGCCCATAGAGTCAGCCCTGATGCAATTCCCGTCAGGCCAATAAAGGCAACAAATACTTTAGCGCCAATGATCGCTGCAAAAATACTCGCAACCTGAGTCACTGTCTCGAAAAGTGCTGCCGAAGCACTCTGTCGACTCAAACGCTTGGTCACAAACGCAAGCAAAAAAGCACCCGCAGCTCCAAGCGATGCCGATTCGGTGGGGGTAGCAGCACCCGAATAGATACTACCAAAGACGCATATAAAAAGTAGCGCGATAGCCCAGGTACTTTTTAAGGAAACAATTTTTTCGTGCCAGTTAGTGGATGATGATGTCGGTGCAAGGCAGGGGTTCAGACGTGCCCTGCAATAAATCATTAGCATGTAAATCAAGGCGGAAATAAGACCTGGCAGTAAGCCTGCCAACAACAATCGACCAATACTTTGTTCTGTGAATATACCGTACAAAATCATCAGTATGCTGGGTGGAATCAACGCACCCAATGTACCGCTTGCCGCTACAACACCCGTTGCCAACCCCTTGTCATAACGATTCCTCAGCATTTCCGGTACAGCAATCTTTCCCATGGAGGATGCGGTAGCGAGGCTTGATCCGCTCACCGCGGCGAACATGGCACATCCGACAACGGAAGCCATTGCCAATCCACCTGCAAGACCGGCCATCCAAACCCGGGCAGTATTGAAAATATCACGGGTAAATCCGGCATAAAACGCGACAAATCCCATCAGTAAAAACATGGGTATCGCAACTAACTCAAAAGATGAGACTGCAGAAAATGGTTCCAGAGAGAGAAAGGCAATGGCCGCTTCCCATCCTCGCGCAAGGTCAAAATCACCACTTGACGATTGGCCGATAACCAGGATGATTCCGGCAAACCCGACACCACCAAGAGCCACTACAATAGGTATGCGCAGCAATATAAGAAAAAGGGCAAGAGCAGTGCCCAGATAACCTGTAACGGCCGGCTCAATAGTCATGATCAGCCGGAAATTTCTTTAGTGGAATACATAGTAGTGGTAACTACTGGCTATTGGTCGCTACTCTTTTTATCTGGATCAGGCATTGCAATACTAATCTCACTAACATAAGGAGGATTCCGAGAAACACCAAAAACCGAAACGGATACTCTGGTAGCTCAAGCACGCCTTCATTGTATGCAAGCACTTCATACGACGAGTAAAAATCGGCAAAGGTGGAATAACTCAATAGGGCAAAAAAGGCAATTGAAAGCAGGGTGCCAAGCAGCCGTAATCCATCCTGACCAACTGCTGATAAACGATCAAACAGCAGAGAAACATGAATGTGTTGATCTGTAGTCTGCACATAGGCAAAAGGCAAAAAAACCAGCGCAACCATCAATAATTCGTTAAACACAATGTCGTCCGGAATGGGTGATGCAAAGAGATGACGCCCCAAAACAGAAGATGTGGTGATCACCAGCATAAGTACAAGTGCAGCTATCGCACATATGACGGCAACCCACTCTACTCTGGACACCCATTTTTCAAGCATATGCACCATCTCTGATATTATTTTCCCAATTCCAAAAATTGCGGGTAAATAGTTCGATTATCAAAACAATGGTACAGAATGTTGTTCGAATTTTATTCAGATCGATCGCCCTTTAGGTCACCGCAATCTCAATACTTTCTTTTCGCAATTTTACCCCTGCTACACAACTAATTGACTAATTTCGCAAGACGAAATTTAACTAACCGTATGGCATCCCCAAGCTCCCAAGGGTACGATAATACATAAACAGATCATCAATTTCCTAACCAAGGCCGCGGGATCGCAAAATTGATACTCTTTAGGCTCAAATTGAGATCCATCTGCCAGCCACCATAAAGACATATTCAATGGAGTATAAAAGCGTGAGATTTACCGGGAAAACAAAGTACGGTTTAAGAGCAATTCTGGCTTTCAGTTTCTGTCTCCTTTTTATCAGTCCATCGATTGCCAATGAGAAAACCTGGAAGTTGCGCTACGCTCATGTTGGACCGCCGGGTGGACCTGCCAACACAGCACTACAGTGGTGGGCATCTGAAATTCAAAAGCAGACCAAAGGTAGAGTGGAATTCGAATTCTTCTGGAGCCAGTCACTGGTTAAAGGAAAAAATATAATCAAAGCTGTTGGCTCAGGGCTCGCTGATGCTGGATTTCTGATGGGTGTTTATTCACCTGCAGAATTTCCGGTCTGGAATGCCGCAAATGCACCTTTCAATGGTGATGACCGTTGGGTGGGAATGAGAACCTGGCAAGAACTCCATAACACTTCAGATTTACTTCGTGCAGAAGCTGAAAAAAAGAACGTTAAAGTTGTCGCAGCTTTCACACCGGGCCCAATGAACATTCTATCCAAAAGTCCTATTCTTTCGATCGAAGATTTAAAAGGAAAGAAAATTCGGTCTACCGGCGGATGGAGCACCTTATTGAAAAATCTCGGTGCAACGCCGGTGCGCCTTGGCATTGGCGAAACGTATCAAGCCCTTGACAAGGGGGCAGTAGACGGAACCATTAACTACACGGAAGTGATTTATAACTATAAACACTATGAAGTAGCTGATCATGTCGTCGAAATCAAGATGGGGATGCCTTTGGGGCTGGCTCATGGAATAAACCTAAAACTATTTAACAGCATGCCAGAAGACATCCAGACTGTCATTCTCGATGTCAGCGACAAGTTGGTTGATAGAATTGCACAGGACGTCAATGCAGCCGAAGCTCAACTAAAAACAGCCATGATTGAAGGGATCGACAACAAGAAAGTTGTATTTCACCAGATGGATCCTGCGGAGAGAGAGAAATGGCAGAGAGCCTCAGGATTTTTTATAGAAAATTGGAATAAAAAGGTGAAGAAGCTGGGAATAGACGGCGAGAAATTTATGGAACTGGTGTCGACAACAAGATCAAAATATGAAGCCGAATTAAGCAAACAAGGATATCCCTGGGAAAGATAACATCATTCACCTGACAAACAGTCTTCATATTTTCAGCAATGTCGGGCGCGCACCAAAGTCAGTCGTTTAATAAGCATACTGGCAGCCATCGAAGCGAGTATGGCTTTATATCGTCATTTATCGCGCGTGAGGTAGCTCATGTGAGCATTGGTACTCCGCTCAGGCTTTATGCGCCAACCACTGACAAGGTCCCAGCTTCATATCTGAAAAAACGGCAGTGAACGACGAATCCTGTGGACTGCAGGCATAAAGGCCAAAACTGACTGATGTACTTGCTGGCGTGGGTGGATCGGATTGACCCATTTCCACTGTGGTATCTCCAAGCTTATGTAGATGGAAAATACGCATTTGCCGGAATGACTTACCGTCTGTTGATGACTCAATCAGAAAATCCGGCCCCCTCCGATTCAAGCGATACCAAATATGCTCCGGCAACGGGATATCGGTTGTTGCCCAATCAGAGTACCCCAGATTTGTGACCACACTACCCAAACGCGAAAACGCTTCATTTTCATATTCGATTGAGGCTTTAAACCAGTTGTCACTATCAAGATAGATGACTACTCCACATTGATCGAACCGAGCCTGATAGTCAAAGCTCGCTTTGACGGTAAACGTAAAATTATCCGCAGATTCGGTTTGCAAGGCATGGGCATTGTCGTTCCTGAACCCGTAATAAGATCGCTGCCAGAAGTCGGTTCCGGCTTGTGTAGTGATTGAAACCGACTCATCAGTGATCTCATATGTGGCAGGCTCATTTGTCCACACACCTTTGCCAAGATTGATCACCCGCAGTCCTCCTACCCCCACTCACCTTTAACCTTGAGTTTGGCCTGCATAAATTCTTTATGTGACACGTAGATCAAATCACAGAAGCGCCGGATAAATGCCTCTTCGTAGCGATCCAGTTGATCATCGGCAAATGCCACTCGCCACATTTGCTCTACGAGCTGTAGCTTGCGAGGATGCTCGAACGAATCATTAATCGCCTTGACGTGTTGATGGTAAGACAGCGCTTGTTCCACTTCCTGTTTCGCAGCTGCGACAATACCGGCTATTTCTTCGGCATCCAGACTTGAAGTCTGTTTTATCGCATCGATGACGGTAGCCAACTCTTCTTCTTCGATACCAAAATCAGCGCGCGCAACCTCCAGCAAAATCTGCGCAGAAACACGCTCGGTATCGCGCTGCAACGCAGCATCGTCTTGCTTGTCAGACGACGCTTCATCCAGTGCTTCACTGATGTTTTTGATCCACTGCTTAATCATTTGGGCTTAATCATTTGGGTTTAATCATGTTGAAGACGCACCGATCGAGATCATTTTTATTTATCCAGTTTGAGTAAGTCAGTGCTTTTACCTGCCTTGGCTTTCAAGGCACGACCACCCAGCTCATCACGAATGCGGTCAGCCAGCACATCCATCGATTTTGGCTCACCGTGAACCAGCAACACCGGGGGCCGGCCCTCAAAAGCCGCGTACCAGTCCATTAAACCCTGCTGATCCGCATGGGCCGAAAGCCCTCCTACAGTATGGATTGTTGCCTCAACCTTGATTTTCTCGCCCCATAACTTGACTGTCTCGTCACCCTCCACCAATCGCCGACCCAGCGATCCATGTGACTGATAACCGGCGATAACCACATGGCTCTCTTTGCGCCACAGATTATGTTTCAAGTGATGTTTGATTCGGCCACCAGTGCACATACCGCTGCCAGCAATAACAATAGCGCCAGACTTCATTTTATTGATTTTTTGTGATTCTTCTGCCGAACGGGAAAAGGTCAAATTGGGCATGGCCAGGCTGGTTCCGTTCTCACGCCAGAACTCTGCAGCTTCATCGTCGTAAAGTTGCACATGTTTCATATAGGTTTTGGTCGCTTCAATCGCCATGGGGCTATCGAGAAATATCTTCCAGCGATCGAGTCCCCATTCATGGAAATTGCGGGCAAAGGTATACAGAATCATCTGGCTGCGGCCTACAGCAAACGCGGGTATCAGCACGTTACCTTTACTGTTACGCACCTCTTCGACGATTCCCTTGACCTCTTCCAGCGTATCTTCCCACGGGCGGTGAAGCCGGTTGCCATAAGTACTTTCCATTAACACAAAATCCGCTTTGTTCAAAACGGTAAAGTCTTTCAGGATAGGAGCACCGCGGTGTCCGAGATCACCACTGAAAACTACCGTCCGTTGTTGACCCTTTTCGTTAAGGTCAAGCTCAACCATCGCAGAACCGAGAATGTGCCCGGCATGATGCAGTGTCATCTCCAGCTCGTCACAGACCTTTGTTCGGGAATTAAAATCAACCTTTTTGAATAGCTTGATGGTCTCTTCTACATCGTCTTGCGTGTAAAGCGGTTGCAACATCGATTGACCCTTGCGAGCCCTGCGTTTGTTCTGGTACTGAGTATCGCGCTCGTTAAGATAAGCCGAATCTTTCAGCAGCGTTTTACACAAATCCGCACTGGCTGCATGCGTGTAAATCGGGCCGCTGAATCCATAACGGACCAGTATGGGTAATCTGCCACTGTGATCGATATGCGCATGACTGAGGATCACGGCATCGAGGGTTGCCGGATCAAAAGGAAAGCGGTCCCTGTTGCGAGCCTCGTCCTTGCGCCTTCCCTGAATCATGCCGCAATCAAGCAATACCCTGCGATTACCCACCTCCAGCAGGTGACATGAACCGGTGACCTCTTCAGCAGCTCCATAACTGGTTAACTTCATTCTTGGTACACTTCCCGATAGATTTGAACAAGACTTACAAAAAACATGCAAAGTGAGCCGAGCACCGGTCTGCCAGCAGAACAGGGCCAGACACGACAGTTTTTTGCCACGGCGGCCGGTGGTTTGCAGCACCTGCTAGCCAACGAGCTGACCGAGATAGGTGCAGCTGACGTAAAGCTGGCCGGTGCCGGCGTCAATTTTAGCGGATCGTTGCATACGGCTTATTCAGCCTGCCTCTGGTCCCGCGTCGCAAACCGTATTTTAATGCCTATCCATCAACAAAAGGTTACTGATCCTGACTCACTTTATGACTGTATCAGAAATCTTGACTGGTCTTCACATATGGACGTCGATCAGACTCTGGCCGTCGATTTTTTTACCGCTCAATCAGACATCACCCATTCGCAGTACGGAGCGCTAAAGGTCAAAGACGCCATTGTTGATCAGTTTCGGGAATCTCATGGTGAAAGACCGTCAGTGGAACGCCAGTGCCCTGATCTGCGGATTAATGTCTATCTGCATCGCAACCGCGCACGAATTGCAATAGATTTTGCAGGGAATGGCTTGCATCGTCGCGGGTATCGCACTGGTGATGTTCGAGCACCACTGAAAGAGAATTTTGCTGCCGCCCTGCTCTACGCCTGCGAGTGGCCTGAAATTGCCCAACGTGGCCAGAGATTTGTGGACCCGATGTGCGGATCGGGCACATTGCTGATTGAGGCAGCAATGATGGCATCCGATACAGCTCCTGCAATCCATCGAGATTATTTCGGTTTTTTGGGATGGCGCGGTCATGACAACAACGCATGGCAGGATTTATTGCGTGAGGCGGCCGAGCGGGCCGCTCGAGGACGGCAGAATATGCCCGAAATCATGGGTAGTGATTTTGATCCGGTGGCTATTAGCAGCGCCAAAATCAATATAGGAGAAGCGGGCTTTACTGAGGCTATCAGCGTACAAAAACAGCCCTTTACCGTAATGGCGATGAAACAGGGAAATACGCCTCCCGCCCAACGAGGGTTGGTATTGTTCAACCCTCCCTATGGCAAGCGCCTGCAGAGTGATCATGGCAATGCGGCCCTGTTTCAACAAATAGGCAAGGATTCGAGATCCCACTTTGCCGCCTGGAAATTCGGCATGCTGGTGCCGGAAGAAGGATTTGCGCATCGCAGCCGACTGACTCTACCCACGCTACTAAAGGTCAGTAATGGCGGGATACCGTGCAAGCTTGTAGGTGGTGTTCTGCCCGAACGCAAGGCCACCCCGATGCAAAACTCAGCGGCGGCAGAGCCGGAAAAAAACGGCAATGGCCAGAAGACATCAGTTGGCCAAACCCACATTCCGCAAGCAGATACAAACTCGAGATCAGCAGTCTCTCGCCCTGGTACGGTTGCTGGCACAGTTACTGGCACGGTTGCCAGCCTGTCTACAGCAGGCAAAGCCGGTTCGGGTCTCTCTGATTCCAGCCACTCTGGCTCAAGCAGCCAGCGGGCAGCAGATCAATTTCAAGCACCTGCCGCTGACAATTCCATGTTTGCCAATCGGCTGCGCAAAAATCTGAAATCGGCGCAAAAGTGGGCTCGTAAAAATGGCATTCACGCCTATCGATTATATGATGCAGATATGCCCGAGTACGCGGTGGCGGTGGATGTTTATCACATCAGTCCCGGTCAGATATCCCAAACCTCAGCGCAGCACACACCAAACCAAACAAGGCAACCAATTCCGGACATCCGTTTCGATCCGACCAGCAGTGTGAAGCACATAGTCGTTCAGGAATACCAGGCACCAGCCAAAGTTGACGCGGAACGTGCCAACAGCCGACTGCAAACTGTGCTCAACGATATTCCTGCTGTGGTCGAATGCACAGCGGATCATATTCACTTGAAAGTCCGTAAACGCCAGCGCGGCACAGCACAGTACGAGCGCAACAGCAGCACCGGTCAGGAGAGCCTTACCCAGGAACATGGCTGCAATCTGCTGGTTAATCTTGACGACTATCTCGATACCGGCCTGTTTCTGGATCATCGCAAAGTACGGCACTACATCCAGCAACATTCAGCCAACAAAAGATTTCTAAACCTGTTTGCCTACACCGGCGCCGCCACCGCCCACGCCATCGTTGGGGGGGCTGCGAGCTCCACCAGTGTCGATCTTTCGGCCCGGTATCTGGCATGGGCACAACGTAATTTTCAACTGAACGGATCTGAACGGGATCAGGCACCCAGCCCAAATCATCAAACCATACAGGCAGATGTGCTGGAATGGCTTGAGACAACTCCGGCCCGGCAGTCCTATGATCTGATCTTTCTCGATCCGCCAACGTTCTCAAACTCCACCAGCATGCAGCGCGACTGGGATGTCAACAAGGATCATCAGTGGTGTATCAGACAATGCATGAAATGGCTCAAAAACGATGGCATGCTGATTTTTTCAACGAATTCCCGGCGTTTTAAATTTGATTCCGGGTCTCTGTCCAACTTTCACTGTACTGACAAGAGCGCGTGGTCAATCGATGCAGATTTCAAGCGCAATCCGAAGATTCACCAGTGCTGGTTTATCAAACATCAGTAGCGTTCTCCTCTCCTCTATGTCGGTTTTTCTCCGGCTGGGTTATCATCGAGCTTTAATCACAGATTCTCCTGGAGACCTTTTGTGGCAGAATTTTTTGCAGGCTATGGCCTGTTTCTTCTTAAAGTTATTACTTTCATGCTGGCAATAATCGCGGTCATCGCCACCATTTTCATGCTCAGTCAGAGAAACAGGCGCGGCGGCCCCAAAGGCCATATAGAAATTACCAATATGAACGAGTCCCTGGAGGACATGAAAGATGCCCTGCAGAAAATCGGGCTGGACCCTGCAGCTCTCAAAGAGAGCATTAAAAGTGAGAAAGCCGAGAACAAATTAAAAGCGAAACAGGAAAAGAAAGCTGCGAAAGCCGCCAGTAAAAAACGTGGTGATGGTACTACTCATATCGCAAAGCCCAAGCGTAAAACGGTCTATGTGCTGGAATTCGATGGCGACATCCGCGGCAGCGCCGTTGACGGTCTGGCAAAAGAAGTTTCCGCTGTATTGACCAGTGCCAAGAGCGAAGACGAGGTTGTGGTCAAATTGGAGAGCGGTGGTGGCATGGTGACCTCTTACGGTCTCGGCGCGTCGCAATTGGAGCGTATCCGCAAGCGAGGTATTCCACTTACGGTGTGTGTTGACAAGGTGGCGGCCAGTGGAGGCTACATGATGGCCTGTGTTGCCAGTAAAATCATGGCAGCCCCGTTTGCTGTATTGGGATCCATTGGTGTTGTAGCCCAAATCCCCAACTTTCACCGCCTTTTGAAGGAATTCAATATCGACTTTGAACTGCTAACCGCGGGGAAATTCAAGCGGACCTTGACTCTGTTTGGTGAAAACACGGATGAAGGCAGACAAAAATTTATTGAGGATATTGAGAAAATACACGATCAGTTCAAACACTATGTCGATTCGCATCGACCCAAGCTCGACATCGAAACGGTGGCCACCGGCGAAACCTGGTCCGGAGACGAAGCGCTTCAGCTTGCCCTGATCGATGAGATCTGCACCAGTGATGAATATCTGATGCGGGCCTGTGACAATGCTGATGTCTTTGAAGTGAAATACAAGCAAAAGAAAAACCTTGCTGAAAAAATCGGTATGGCGGCCCAGACATCCATAGACAATATTGCGTTTCGCTGGCTGGACCGGCTGCTGAAGGCCCGCTTCTCCATAGGTTAGGGCTTAAGCCGACGGCCTTAAAGACGCTTTTCCAGCTCTCAACAGACCCCCTTGAGCCCGGTTTTGACTAAAACCGGCTCCAGCTCACAGTTTAAGCATCCGGTATACTCCTTCCGCCATTGTTACCGATACATTATGTACGTGATTTATCGGGAAACATCACCCCTGTGGATTCCAGTCCGCTCTCGCACAAACACACGGATGTGGGCAAACCGCTAGTCCTGATAGCACAGGACATTGCCGGGACTATGACAGCTAGTCTCGCCTCTGCGAAATTGTCCAATTTCGACTGCATTGCAGTGGATCAGTCGTGCCCGGTAGAGAGCTGGCTAACGGTGCCAGAATCGCTGCAGCAACAGGTTGTTCTTATCGTCCTGAACGCCAGAGCCAAAGAAAAACCGCACGCCCTCAGCTGCTTACCACTACTCGGCAAATCCTTTCCATCAGCCACAGTCTGGGTTATCACAGATCAGATCGAAAGTGACACGGTACAAAGATGGCTTGAACTGGGAGCTGATGACCTGCTTTCCACTGACGAACTCTCTACCAACCGGCCTGCCCTGATGGCCAGCCGGGTTCTGGCCAACAAACCAATCACATCAAGCGACATCGGGCCTGCAGATTCCACGCAAACACTCCAGATAAAGCTGGATGAGATGCAGAAGCAGTTCAAAGTAATGCAAGCACTGCATGGCGTTACCATGGATCTGATGAATCGTCTTGACCTGACATCGCTGCTGCAGCACATCACGGACGTGATGATTGATATTACCGGAGCAGAATACTCCTACATTGCCATGATCCATGACTCAGGTGAATATCTGGAAACCGTGGCAGCTTCCAATGGTTCGAGCGATCTGCTCAAGATCCAGCATCGCCGCAACGAGGGAGTTGGGGGCGTTGCCTGGGCAACGGAAAGAACGACCTACACTGCCGACTATGACAACTTTCCCTATCGGCTGCCGGGCATATCAGCCTGTAAACAGGCTTGCGGGATCCCTATCAAGATCGGGGGGGAAATGGTCGGTGTTGGCGGCGTAATGTATTACGACTACAGCACCCGAATTGAGGATCAGGTGGAGTTGCTGGACCAATTCGCCAAAGCCGCCTCTGTTGCAATCGAAAACGCGACTCTGCATAACCACATAAGCGAACAGCTCGCTCGCAAGGAAGCGATTGGACGTCTCAGCGATTTCATTTACAGCTCATTCAACTTTGACAACTTGCTGGATCTTGTCTGCGTAATGTTGATCGGAGAGTTCAACGTTTCCAAAGCCCACGTCTACAAGTTTGAGGAAAATAATTTCCAGCCGGTCGTTTCCTGGGAGAGCAAAGGTGAACGAATCGCACTGTCGCAGTCAGACAACTCTCGCATTGTCGGAAGTTCTGTAGCTCGCTGGGTCATTGATAACCAGGATGCTGCCTTCATCAAACGAGGAGCTGACGATGATCGGGAGCCTCTGGAAGTCTCGCTACACAGGCAAGATTCCAACCTCGGATCAACCCTCTGCATACCCTTGATTCACGGAAAGAATTCCTGGGGCGTTCTGTACTGCCATCGGGATTTGGTGCAAAAAGACTTTACCGACAGCGATATCACCCTGATCAAGATCGTAGCGCATCAAATGTCTATCACGATACATCGGTTCGAACTGATGGACAAAATTCAGCATCAAGCTTTTCACGATTCCTTGACTGGTTTGCCCAATCGCTACCAGTTTGAAAAGTCGGTTAATGAGCTTATCGATTCCGGCGCAGATTCGAAAAAAATCAGCCTGCTCTTTATTGATCTTGATGGATTCAAGACTATCAACGATACACTGGGTCACGCCGCAGGAGACGTGCTGCTGCGCGCTGTGGCAAACCGATTCAGTAACTGTATTGGACACGGTACCGTACTGGCAAGAATGGGCGGCGACGAATTCGGTGCCATCATCGATCTCTCGTTAAGTCCCTACGATGCCACTACACTCGCCAATCGGTTGATAGATTGCCTGAGTTCCAACTTTCAACTGGGAGATGCTCAGGTCTCGGTAGGAGCCAGTATCGGCATCAGCAGTTACCCCAACGATGCCAACTCAGCAGCCAGTTTACTTGCCAACGCCGATATCGCAATGTACACCGCCAAGGATCTCGGACGCGGCAACGTACAACAGTTTACCCGGCAGCTGGCCCAAAAGATCGAAATGCGTTCAAGCCTGGAGCAAGGTTTGAAGATCGCACTGGAGGAAAATCAGTTTCAGTTGTACTACCAACCCAAAGTCTCACTGAGTGACCAGAAGGTTCGTGGTGTGGAAGCACTCATACGTTGGCCACACCCGGAACTGGGCTTTATTCCACCGGACGAATTTATTTCCATTGCGGAAGAATGCGGATTGATCACACAGATTGGTTCTTGGGTCATTGACCGCGCTTGTAAGGAAATCGGTCAATTGTTCAAGTCAGGACTTGAATTACGGGTTGCCATCAATATCTCGGCAAAGCAATTCACTCTGGAGAATTTTGTTCAAGGCGTCACAGACGCCTATCAACGGCACGGATTGCAGGCACACCATATTGAATTGGAAGTGACTGAGAGTGTGGTGATGAATGACGTGGAAAGTGTTGCTTCGCGACTGAACACTTTGCGCACACAAGGCATCAAAATAGCCATCGATGATTTTGGCACAGGCTACTCTTCGCTGCAGTACCTGGAAGATCTGCCACTGGACGTGTTGAAAATTGACCGTGCGTTTATCAACAAGCTGGAGGACGGTCCCCCGGAGCAATCACTGGCCAATGCGATTGTGTTAATGGCCAAATCCTTCAATCTGGAAACTGTGGC